>NZ_JAPCIS010000025.1:0-64028 GCF_027707425.1 Aeromonas sp. QDB63 | reverse complement strand
GAGAGTAGGACACTGCCAGGCACCCAATACAAGAAACCCCGCTCACTCGAGCGGGGTTTTTTATTGCCTGAAATTCACGTTATCCATCCATATTTGGTTGATTTACCACCACAATTGTATCGTTATACAACCTGATCAGCACAGGGCAGCTCCATGTTGACTATCCCATCTTCCAGCTGAATATCGATCTTGAAACCGAGCCGTTTGGCCAGATTGATCATGCCGCGATTGCTGGGCATGGTCATGCCAGAGAGCTGGCCTATGCCACGCTCTCTGGCATAGCGCACGATCTTTTCCATCATCAACTTGCCGAGTCCGAGCCCTTTCAAGTCTGAGCGGACCAGGATGGCAAACTCCGCATCCGATTGATCCGGGCTGGCAATGGCTCGCACTACTCCCAGGATCTGCTGGCTGAAAGGGCCGTCCTGACCCACGGCGACGAAGGCCATTTCCCGGTCATAATCGATCTGGGTCATGCGGGCCAGCTCCTCATGCCCCAGCTCCCCCACGTCGGCGAAGAAGCGTTTGTACCTGTCTTCATCAGACACCTGCCGCACGAACTGCTTGTGGGCCGGCTCGTCTTCGGGGCGGATGGGGCGCAGCAGTACATGACTCTGATCTTTCAGCCAGGCACCCTCTTCCAGCTCGGTGGGATAGGGGCGAATGGCCAGTGGCAGCACTTGTTGTCCTCGCTCTGCCAGGACGAGCCGGGCATCCAGGATCACCATCTCTTCACCACAGGCCTGCAGCGGGTGCAGATCCAGTTCTTGTATCTCGGGGAAGGCCAGCAGCAGCTCGGAGAGCTGGCACAGCACCTGGCCGAGGGCGTCGATATCGAGCCGTACCGGACTGGCCTGCTCGCGGATCTTGCCATCCTTGAGGGCACCAATGATCTGGTAGCGAGCCAGTGCCTGGTTGAGGGGAGGAAGGGCCGCGACCATCTCGCGGGGCTCGGCACCCGACTCCCCGAGCAGGATGACGGGACCGAAAACCGGATCCTGCTGCAAACGGATCCGCAGCTCCAGACCCCCGCTGCGGCGTGCCATGCGTTGTACCAGAAGCCCTTCTATGCGGGCGCCAGGGTCGTGCTGACGTACCCTGTCCAGAATAGCATCCGCCGCCTGGGCGACTTCCGCCGAGGTGCGCAGGTTCAGCATGACACCGTGTACATCGGATTTGTGGGCGATGTCGGGAGATCGCAGCTTCACCGCTACGGGGTAGCCAATCTGTTCTGCAGTCAGTGCGGCCTCGATGGCATCGGAAACGATCCAGGTCGCGAGGGTGGATAGCCCGGCTGCCTGCAATATGGGGTGGGCCAGATGGGTGTCCAGCACCCGCTGCTGGCGGTCCAGCGCTTGCCCAAGGAGCTGCTGGCAGCGCTCGACATCGAGCCTGCCGCCCTGCAGGGAGGCCGGGGTTTCCATCAACTGCTTCTGGTTGCGGCGATATTCCACCATGTGCATGAAGGCCGTGACGGCGCTTTCCGGGGTGCGATAGGTCGGGATGCCCGCCTCGTTGAACAGGCGTCTCCCCTCCTGGGCGGAGTATTCGCCTGCCCAGTTGGTCAGGATGTTGAATCGTCTGGCCCTGGGATGCTGCTTGATGAAGTCGATCAGGCTGCTGGCGAGGGTGACGCCTCGGGCGGTGAGGGACGGTGCATGGATCAGCAGGATGGCATCGGCACCGTCCCCTTGGAGCAGCGTCTCGAGTGCACTCTTGTAGGCCTCGATATCTGCATCGCTGCCGATGTCGAGGGGTGGCATCGCCAGCTTGCCTCCCCGAGACAGCAGTACGTCTGCGGCCATGTTGGCGAGGCCGCGCCCGTTGGAGAGGATGGCGAGCCGCTCCCCCTTGAGGGTCAGGGAGTGGCTCAGGGTCTCGACAGTGGCAAACAGTTCGTGGGTATCCCGGACGCGCAGCATGCCAGCTCGGCGGATGGCGGCATCATAGACATTGTCGAGACCGTTGGCCGGGTCATGCCGACCGCTCTTGAGGATCAGGATGGGTTTGTTGCGCGAGGCGGCACGGGCGGCGGAGAGAAAGTGCCTGGCATCGTGCAGCTTGTCCATGTAGATCAGGATGGCGCGGGTCGTCCCGTCCCGGGAGAGCTGATCCAGCAGTTGGCCAAAGTCGATGTCGCAATGATCGCCCAGGGAGATGAAGGCCGAGAAGCCGATTTCGCGCTGCTTGGCCCAATCCAGGATGGTGGTGCTGACCGCTGCCGACTGGGAGAGAAACGCCACCTGTCCCGGAGTCGCTGCAATGGGGGAAAAGCTGGCGTTGATACCCTGCCCGGGGAGCAGCATGCCCATGCTGTTGGGGCCGAGCAGCCGAATGCCGTATTGCTGGCACAGATGCTTGAGCCGCAGGTGCTCGTCAGTGGAGAACTGGGCGGCCAGTATGATGGCGGCTCCGGTTCCTTTCTTGCCGAGCTCCTCGATGAGCGGCAGTACCCGTTCGCGCCGGGTACAGACGATGGCGAGATCGGGGGAGAGGGGAAGGCTCTCTATGTCCGGATAGGCGAGCACGCCAGCGATGGCCTGGCTGCGGGGGGCTACGGGTAGTATAGGGCCCTGGAACTGACCCGCCAGCAGGTGCCGGATGACCACATGGCCTGCTTTCTGCGGATCACTGGAGGCGCCGATGACGGCAATCGAGTGAGGTTTGAAGAGCCGATCCAGGCCGCTTTGTTTCATGGGCACTCCTCATGGTGGCCCCCGGGGCGAGGGGGGCGGATGGTGCCAGTCTAATACGCTTTGCGTGCGGGTTCTGTGACCGATTGCGGATCACGATCTGGCCAGTGCGCTGGCGCGCAGATAAAAGCGCAGCTCCCCCTGAATGCATTGCACCGTGGCGAGGTGCCTGTCCTGGAGATAGATCTCCTGCTCCCGATCGAGTTCATGGCGCTGGACCCCGAGGCTTTGCAGATATTCTGCGAACAGGATGGCACTGCGGATTTCGACAAGATGCTGGCTCACGCTCTATTCCTTGATGGTGGCTGGATGGTGCCGGCCAGTGTCCCCTCTTCTCCCCCACTTTAATACTGATACATTTGACACTCACTGTGGCTCCGACGCCTGCCGGATCAGCGAAGGCCTCCCTGGCCGCGTGCAGTGTCCCAGAAGGCGCGGATCAGCGGCTCTTCCAGCCGCTTCTTGAGCACGGCGATACCGACGTCGAACGCCTTGAGCGCCGGTTTGGGCTCGACCACACGCACCTTGTCCCCCATGGGGCTGTGATCGATGACGGCGGCAGGCACGACACCCACACCGAAGCCGAGGGCCACCATGGCGACGATGCCCTCGTTGCCCGCCACTTCTGCATAGATGTTGGGAGCTATCCCCTTGTTGCGAAACCATTGATCACAGCGCTTTCGGGCCAGCCCCTGTTCGGAGAGGATCAGCGGCAGGCGCTCCCAGTCAGGTTCGCCCTGGGGGAACCACTGACCCTGCTGGGGGGCATTGCGGGGGGCGATGAACACCAGAGGGACTTGTTGCAGGCTGGCGAATTCCAGCTTGGACGAGAGCGCATCCGGCCTCGCTGCGATGGCGAGATCGGCTTCGTCAGCCAGGATCTTGTCCACTGCCAGTGCAGGGTCGCCGGTCTCCAGCTTGATCTCCAGCTGGGGATAACGGCGACGAAAGCGTTCCAGTACCTCGGGCAGCAGAAAGTAGCTGGCGGTGACCGAGCAGAACACCCGCAGCCGCCCTTGCAGCGGCTCGTCGCTGCGCTTGAGCTCCTGTTTGAGTTGGCGCCACTCCTGCAGCAAGGCACCGCCAAACTCCCGTAGCTTGTCACCAGCAGGGGTGAGCCGCACCGAGCGGTTGTCCCGCTCGAAGAGCACGCAGCCGGTCTCCTGCTCCAGTCGCTGGATGGCGCGGCTCAGGGTGGAGGGGCTGACCGCCATGGCATCGGCGCTTTTGCCGAAGTGGAGGGAGTCGGCGAGGTGGAGAAACAGTTCGAGATTGCGAAGGTCCATCTTTTTATTCCTGCGGCGTTGTCAGGCGCCCTGTAGCACGATGGCTCGGCGGTGGGAGATTGCGGGAAATCACATTTCAATTCCTGCAACGTACTGTTTCGAATATATCAGTTCAGGCAATAAGTGTCCCGCGCTATAGTGGTTTCGACAACGCCGCTATCCGGCATGGAATCAATCGAACGGAGCAATCACCATGGCTAACTATTTCAACACCTTGAACCTGCGTCAGCAGTTGGCCCAGCTGGGCAAGTGTCGTTTCATGCAGCGCGAAGAGTTCGCGGACGGCTGCAACGTGCTGAAGGGCAAGAAGGTGGTGATTGTGGGCTGTGGCGCCCAGGGCCTGAACCAGGGTCTGAACATGCGCGACTCCGGGCTGGACATCTCCTACGCCCTGCGCAAGGCCGCCATCACCGAGAAGCGCGCCTCCTGGCAGAAGGCCACCGACAACGGCTTCGTGGTCGGCACCTATGAAGAGCTGATCCCGACCGCCGATCTGGTGCTGAACCTGACTCCGGACAAGCAGCACTCCGACGTCGTCAAAACCGTGATGCCGCTGATGAAGCAGGGCGCCGCTCTTGGTTACTCCCACGGTTTCAACGTGGTGGAAGAGGGTCAGCAGATCCGCTCCGACATCACCGTCGTGATGGTTGCACCCAAATGCCCGGGCACCGAAGTGCGTGAAGAGTACAAGCGCGGCTTCGGCGTACCGACCCTGATCGCAGTCCACCCGGAGAATGATCCCCAGGGTGAGGGCATGGCCATCGCCAAGGCGTGGGCCTCTGCTACCGGTGGCGACCGTGCCGGCGTGCTGGAATCTTCCTTCGTCGCGGAAGTGAAATCCGACCTGATGGGCGAGCAGACCATTCTGTGCGGCATGCTGCAGGCCGGTTCCCTGCTCTGCTACGACAAGCTGGTTGCCGAGGGCACCGACCCGGCCTATGCCGGCAAGCTGATCCAGTTCGGCTGGGAGACCATCACCGAGGCCCTGAAGCAGGGCGGCATCAGCTTGATGATGGACCGTCTCTCCAACCCGGCCAAGCTGCGTGCCTTCGAGCTCTCCGAGCAACTGCGCACCCTGATGCGTCCGCTGTTCGAGAAGCACATGGATGACATCATCGCCGGCGAGTTCTCCCGCGGCATGATGGCTGACTGGGCCGAAGACGATGCCAAGCTGTTCGGCTGGCGCGAAGAGACCGGCAAGTCCGCCTTCGAGAATGCCCCTGCCTATGCCGGCAAGATCGCCGAGCAGGAGTACTTCGACAATGGTGTGGTCATGGTGGCCATGGTCAAGGCGGGTGTCGAGCTGGCGTTCGAAACCATGGTGGCCTCCGGCATCTATGAAGAGTCCGCCTACTACGAGTCTTTGCACGAGCTGCCGCTGATCGCCAACACCGTCGCCCGCAAGCGTCTGTACGAGATGAACGTGGTCATCTCCGATACCGCGGAGTACGGCAACTACCTGTTCGCCAACGCCGCCGTGCCGCTGCTGCGCGAGCACTTCATGCCGACTCTGCAAGCAGGGGACCTGGGCAGTGCCCGTGCCGAGAGCAAGGCGGTGGACAACCTGGCCTTGCTGGCTGCCAACGAAGCGACCCGCAACCACCCGATCGAGAAGATCGGCCAGACCCTGCGTGGTTACATGAAGGACATGAAGCGTATTGCCGTCGGCGGTTAAGCCTTCGCTGAGCGGCATCGGAAGGGGCGGGGATGACGATCCCCGTTACTGGCTGGCTTAGACACCTGGCCTGTCGTCCGGATGATGCAAACAGACAGATTGAAGCCTATAAAAAAGCCCCGCTCATCGAGCGGGGCTTTTGCATTCTGGAGGGCGGGAGCAATCAGGCCTTCCAGGCTTTCCAGGTGTTGATCAGGCCGTTGGTGGAGCCGTCGTGGCTGGTGACGGCCTCATCGGTGCCCAGCTCCGGCAGGATCTTGTTGGCCAGCTGTTTGCCCAGCTCCACACCCCACTGGTCGAAGGAGAAGATGTTCCAGATTGCGCCCTGTACGAAGATCTTGTGCTCGTACATGGCGATCAGGGAGCCGAGGGTTTTCGGGGTCAGCTGCTTGAACAGGATGGAGTTGGTCGGGCGGTTGCCTTCGAACACCTTGAACGGCACCAGATCCTTGACTTGCTCCAGCGTCTTGCCGGCGGCCAGGAACTCGGCCTCCACCGCTTCCTTGCTCTTGCCGAAGGCCAGGGCTTCGGTCTGGGCGAAGAAGTTGGCCAGGAGCTTCGGATGGTGGTCACCGATGGGGTTATGGCTGATGGCCGGCGCCAGGAAGTCGCAGGGGATCAGCTTGGTGCCCTGATGGATCAGCTGGTAGAAGGCGTGCTGGCCGTTGGTGCCCGGCTCACCCCAGATGATGGGACCGGTCTGGTAGTCAACCGGATTGCCGTCGCGATCCACGTACTTGCCGTTGGACTCCATGTTGCCTTGCTGGAAGTAGGCAGGGAAGCGATGCATGTACTGATCGTACGGCAGGATAGCTTCGGACTCGGCACCATGGAAGTTGTTGTACCACAGGCCGATCAGGGCCAGCAGTACGGGCACGTTCTGCTCATAGGCGGCAGTGGCGAAGTGCATGTCCATCTCGAAGGCGCCTTGCAGCAGGGCCTCGAAGTGCTCGAAGCCGAGGGAGAGGGCGATGGGCATGCCGATGGCGGACCAGGAGGAGTAGCGGCCGCCGACCCAGTCCCAGAACTCGAACATGTTGTCGGTGTCGATGCCAAACTCGGCCACGGCCTTGCCGTTGGTCGACAGGGCGGCGAAGTGCTTGGCCACGTGAGCCTTGTCACCGGCGTGACCGAGGAACCAGTCGCGGGCGGTCAGGGCGTTGGTCATGGTCTCCTGGGTGGTGAAGGTCTTTGAGGCGACCAGGAACAGGGTGGTTTCCGGATCGATCTTCTTGAGCGTCTCGGCGATGTGGGTGCCGTCGACGTTGGAGACGAAGTGCATCTCCAGGTGATTCTTGTAGGGGCGCAGGGCCTCGGTGATCATGACGGGGCCCAGATCGGAGCCACCAATGCCGATGTTGACCACGTGCTGGATGGCCTTGCCGGTATAGCCCTTCCACTCGCCACCGATGACCTTCTCGCAGAAGCCCTTCATCTTGGCCAGTACGGCGTTCACTTCCGGCATCACGTCCTTGCCGTCAACCTCGATGGGACGGTCGGAGCGGTTGCGCAGGGCGGTGTGCAGTACGGCGCGCCCTTCGGTCATGTTGATCTTGTCGCCGTTGAACATGGCGTCGATGGCGCTGCGCAGATCGGTCTCGCCAGCCAGGTTCACCAGCAGCTTGAGGGTCTCTTCGGTGATCAGGTTCTTGGAGTAGTCGACCAGGATGTCGCCACCGAAGGTGAGGGAGAACTTGTCAAAACGCTTGGGATCCTGTGCGAACAGATCCTTGAGACGCATCTCCTTGTTGGCTGCAAAATGGGCTTCCAGTGCCTGCCAGGCCTGGGTCCGGGTTGGATTGATATTTTTCATAGGATTATCAGTCTTCCAAGTTGTGTTTGAACCTTGCAGGCAAGGCTCCCGCCAAACCTTATTATGCGAGCATTATACCGGGCACTCCGTGCGCCCCGTGTAACAGAGCATTACCAATTGTCTGCAACGAGGGAGTGTACAACCAAAACAGTGCGATTATGAGTCACCCAGTACCCCGGGATCTTGCGTTCGCGCATGCTTGTTCGGGTTGAAAAGGCTTTCATTTCAAGGGGAGCACGGCCGTGGCGCTGGAAAGCTGGCGTGACAGATAAAAGGGTATTCAACAGACGCTCATCGGACGGTTTTTTGAGCAGGCGCAAATGGCGGGCAACAGACGCTGGCTACCATATGAGCCGAATGGACGAGATCTCCCAGGGATGGCCAAGGTATGGAATCAATGGTGTGGAATGAGGAGATCGAGATGAAAGCCCTGTTATCCCTGTTTGCCCTGAGCCTGATCGCCACCGGCCTCATCGGTTTGCTGACCCTGACGCTGGCCAATGCGGCGCCGACGCTGGAGATCCGCGTGCTGGCGGTGATCGGTGCAGTGCTGGGGGGCTATGTGCTGATGCAGCCCCTGCTCAACCGGGTCGCACGTCGGCTGGGGTGAGAACACGGTGCGACCTGGTGCGCAAGACCGGCCTGTGGCCGGTTTTTTTCATGTCACAGAAGGCAGAAACGACAGTGCCAGCCCGAAGGCTGGCACTGGAGAACGCGCACCGAGGATCAATCTGCCGTCTTCTGCATGTGGACCACACGCTGGGGGAAGGGGATCTCGATGCCCTCGGCGTCGAAGGTGAGCTTCACCTTCTCGTGGAAGTCGAACCAGACACCCCAGTAATCACCGGTCTTGACCCAGGGACGCACCACGATGTTGACTGAGGAGTCGGCCAGCGCGGCAACGGCAATGGTGGCTGCCGGCTCCTTCAGGATGCGGGGCTCTTCGCTCACCAGCCGCTCCAGGATCTGTTTGGCCTTGCGCAGGTCGGAGCCGTAGCCGATGCCGAAGGTCATGTCGACGCGGCGGGTATCCATGCGCGAGTAGTTGACGATGGTGCCGTTGAGGATGGCGGAGTTCGGCACTACCACCATCTTGTTGTCACCCGAGGTGAGGGTGGTGGTGAAGAGCTGCACCGATTGCACAACGCCATTGGTGCCTGCCACCTCGATAAATTCCCCTGCCTTGATGGGGCGGAAGATGATGAGCAGGAAACCGGCGGCAAAGTTGGAGAGAGAGCCCTGCAGCGCCAGACCGATGGCCAGACCGGCGGCACCGATAATGGCGACGAAGGAGGCGGTCTGCACCCCGACCCGGCCCAGGGCGGCGATCACCACGAACACCAGGATGGTGTATTTGAGGATGCTGCCGACGAAGTGGGTGACGGTGGTGTCCAGCTTGCGGGTCTGCATCACCTTGACCACGCCACCGCTGAGAAGGTTGGCTGCAATGTAACCGACCAGCAGGGTGATCAGGGCGGCGGCGATGTTGACCGCATACTCGATGATCAGCCCCTGGTTGTTGGTCAGCCAGGTCTGTGCTTCGGTAATGATCTCGGGTTCCATAGGATGTCCTGTTGGTGTGAAGATTTATGGCAGATGAATCTAACATTTGAGCGCGACAAGCTGGGTCGCATCTGGTGCTTGTCTCTTCTTTTGTGCCACAAAAAGCAAGGGAGGCCAAGGCCTCCCGTTTTGTCACAACCCTGCTGGCGCAGGGACGCTGGGCATGTACGCACTCAGCTTTGCAGCAGCTGGCAGCGGATAAACTGCCACTGATCTTCAAACCCTGCGGTGGGTTTGATTGTGAGCTCGGAGCGGACGTGCATTGACTGATGCGGTCTGCTGGCTCAGCTTTGCAGCAGCTGGCTGCGGATAAACTGCCACTGATCTTCAAACCCGGCAGTGGGCTTGATTGTGAACTCGGAGCGGGACGTGCATTGGTTGATGCGGTCTGCTGGCTCAGCTTTGCAGCAACTGGCTGCGGATGAACTGCCACTGATCTTCAAACCCGGCAGTGGGTTTGATTGTGAGCTCGGAGCGGACGTGCATTGGTTGATGCGGTCTGCTGGCTCAGCTTTGCAGCAGCTGGCTGCGGATGAACTGCCACTGATCTTCAAACCCGGCGGTGGGTTTGATTATGAGCTCGGAGCAGACGTGCATTGGTTGATGCGGTCTGCTGGCTCAGCTTTGCAGCAGCTGGCTGCGGATAAACTGCCACTGATCTTCAAACCCGGCGGTGGGCTTGATTTTGAACTCCGAGCGGACGAACTGGCTGATGCGGCCCTCGGTATAGGCCAGCAGCAGGTTGGCCAGCATGGTCTCGTCGAGCTGGAAGCCCTGGCCTTCCCGCAGCCGTTTCTCGCGCAGTACCTGCTTTATCTGGGTCTCCAGCTTGTCGAACAGAATGCTGATGCGATCCCGCAGCCGATCGTGTTCGCCCAGCAGGGCATCGCCATTGAGAATGCGGGTGATGCCGGGGTTGCGCTCGGCGAACACCAGCAGCAGCTGCAGTATGTGATGGCAGCGGGCCATGGTGTCCTTCTCTTCGGCCATGATCAGGTTGACCCGTGACAGCAGGGAATCCTCGATAAAGTCGATCAGCCCCTCGAACATCCTCGCCTTGCTGGGAAAATGCCGGTAGAGGGCCGCCTCGGACACGCCCACCTCGGCCGCGAGGCGTGCCGTGGTGATGCGCTGGCCCGGGCTGGTTTCCAGCATGTGGGCGAGTGCCTGCAGGATCTGATCGCGCCGACTCTGTTTCTGGTTACTGCTTGCCATGGATTCCCCTAAAAAAACAATGGCTTGATTCTATTATTTGGCACGTGCCCCAGGGGGCCGTGTGGTCTTGTTATTGGCGACCAGAAGAACCAAACCCGCCTTCACCCCGTTCACTCTGATTGAATTCGTCGACCAACTGGAAGCTGGCCTGTACCACTGGCAGGATCACCAGCTGGGCGATGCGCTCGCCAGGCTGCATGGTGAAGCTGTCGTTGCCACGGTTCCAGACCGAGACCATCAACTGACCCTGGTAGTCGGAGTCGATGAGGCCGACCAGGTTGCCCAGCACGATGCCGTGCTTATGGCCGAGGCCGGAGCGGGGCAGGATGGTGGCGCACAGACCCGGATCCTGGATGTGAATGGCCAGCCCGGTCGGCACCAGCGTGGTGTCGCCCGGGGCCAGGGTCAGCGGGGCATCCAGCAGGGCGCGCAAGTCCATGCCAGCGGAGCCCGGTGTGGCGTAGGCGGGCAGCGGGAAGTCGGTGCCGATGCGGGCATCCAGGATTTTCAGTTCAATTTGTGTCGTCATGAATCTTTTTCAATTGGATCGCCTGGCGATCGGGTGGTACTGCAGGAGCCTGGGGCTCCCGGCATGTTCAATGGGCTCAGGGTCGATAATGGCGTGCAATCAGGGCGACAAGATGACGGGCGAGCGTCAGCTTATCGGCCAGGGGCAGGGCGGCTTGACCCCCTTGCCAGAAGACGGTCAGGGCGTTGTCATCGGCATTGAAGCCCTGGCCTGCACGGGACACATCGTTGGCTGCGATCATGTCCAGCCGCTTACGTCGAAGTTTGTCGAGGGCGTATTGTTCCACATCCACGGTTTCGGCGGCAAATCCGACGGTGAAGGGTTTGTCTGACAACGCCCCCACATCGGCGATGATGTCGGGGTTTTTGACCAGGGTCAGCTGCATCTGGTCGTTGTCGCCGGTCTTCTTGATCTTTTGCTCGGCCACCTGGGCGGGACGGTAGTCGGCGACGGCAGCGCAGCCGATAAAGAGGTCGCACTCACCGACCCGGCTCATCACTGCTTCGTGCATCTGCAGGGCACTCTCCACATCGATGTGGGTAACGCCGGCCGGGGTGGCCAGTGCCACCGGGCCGCTCACCAGGGTCACCTCCGCGCCCGCTTCGCGCGCGGCGCGGGCGATGGCGTAGCCCATCTTGCCGGAGCTGTGGTTGCTGATATAGCGCACCGGATCGAGCGCCTCGCGGGTCGGCCCGGCGGTGAGCAGCAGCCTGACGCCTGCCAGGAGCGGTTCGGCGGCGAGCTGCTGGCAGCAGCGTTCCACCAGTTCCAGGGGATCCAGCATCCGGCCCGGGCCCACGTCGCCGCAGGCCTGGCTGCCGGAGTCTGGCCCCCACAGCTGAATGCCGCGCTCGGCTAGGGTCTGAAGGTTGGCCTGGGTAGCGGCGTTGCGATACATCTGCTGGTTCATGGCTGGCGCCAGGGCGACAGTCGCTGGGGTGGCCAGGCAGAGGGTGGTGAGCAGCTCGTCCGCCATGCCGGCGGCCATGCGGGCCATCAGGTTGGCGCTGGCGGGGGCGATCAGCACCAGATCGGCCCACTTGGCCAGTTCGATGTGGCCCATGCCCGCCTCGGCAGCCGGGTCCAGCAGACTGTCGGCCACCGGGTGGCCTGAGACGGCTTGCAGGGTCAGCGGGGTGATGAACTCCTTGGCGGAGCGGGTCATCACCACTCGCACCTCGGCCCCCTGATCTTTCAGGCGACGTACCAGTTCGGCACTCTTGTAGGCGGCGATCCCGCCACTGACACCCAACAGGATGCGCTTATCGGCCAATCTCATCTGCTGCTTCTCTTCCGGCTCACTCTGACTGGTCGGCTAAGATAGCACAGGCAATGGGTGGCGACAGAGGCTGACATGGGGGAGTTGTGGTCGGGCTCGCGGGATTCTTTGCTATGTTTTCTCTCAATAGCCATCAGGGAGAGACAAATGAGCATCAAGGAGTGGCCGGAAGAGGAGCGCCCGAGGGAAAAGCTGCTGCGCCGAGGGGCGGCGACGCTCTCCGATGCCGAACTGCTGGCCATCTTCCTGCGCACCGGGGTCAGCGGGTTGAGTGCGGTGGATCTCTCTCGCCAGTTGTTGCAGCAGTTTGGTTCCCTGCGGGCACTGCTGGGAGCCGAGCAGCAGGATTTTTGTGGCGCTCACGGGCTGGGACCTGCCAAGTATGCCCAGTTGCAGGCGGTGCTGGAGATGGGGCGGCGCCATCTGGCCGAACAGTTGCAACGGGGAGAGGCGCTCACCTCGCCCGGGCTAACCCGGGACTTTCTGCAAGCCCAGTTGCGGGATCGGGGGCGGGAGGTGTTCGCCCTGCTGCTGCTCGACAACCAGCACAGGGTCATCCGGTTTGTCGAACTTTTTTACGGCACCCTCGACTCGGCGAGCGTCTGGCCCAGAGAAATCGTGCAGATCGCGCTCAAACATAATGCAGCCGCCGTGATTCTGGCGCATAATCACCCGTCCGGCGTGGCCGAGCCCAGTCGGGCGGACCGCCAGATCACGGATCGGATCCTGGCCGCCCTGGCCCTGGTCGATATCAGAGTGCTTGATCACCTGGTGATCGGTGATGGCATCACGGTTTCTTTCGCAGAGCGTGGTTGGTTGTGACTGGGCTCTGGCACTGTATTAGTTGATCTTTGATCACGGATGCTGTATAAAATGCCGCCTTCTGTTTGCCCCGCAATCGAAGGCCAGCGGGGCAGATATTTGCTCGAGCAATGAAGTAAGATTTGGAGAGACTGACATGTCTAGAGTATGCCAAGTAACCGGCAAGCGCCCGGCAGTTGGTAACAACCGTTCGCACGCTAACAACGCTACCAAGCGTCGTTTCCTGCCGAACCTGCACACTCACCGTTTCTGGGTTGAGAGTGAAAAACGCTTCGTGAGCCTGCGCGTATCCGCAAAAGGCATGCGTATCATCGACAAGCGCGGCGTTGAAGTGGTTCTGGCTGAACTGCGTGCCAGCGGCGTTAAGGTATAAGGAATTAGATCATGGCTAAAGGTATTCGCGATAAGATTCGCCTGAACTCCAGCGCCGGTACTGGTCACTTCTATACCACTACCAAGAACAAGCGCACCATGCCCGAAAAAATGGAGATCAAGAAATTTGATCCCGTGATTCGTCAGCATGTGATCTACAAAGAAGGCAAAATCAAGTAATTACTTGGTTTCGCTGCAAAAACCCGGCCTCGTGCCGGGTTTTTTTATGGCTGGAATTCAGTACACTGCCGATTCGAAGGGAGGCTAGCCATGTTCAAACTGAGCCGCAAAGGCTGGAACAACGTGATCATCGTGGTCGTGTTGATCGTCATTACCCTGTTGCACCGGCTGGAGCAGGCCCAGCAGGAGAACAGTGCCAAACGCGCGCGTCCGCTGTTGCCGGAGAGCGCCGTGGTGTTGACCTGGCAGGGGCCGAGCTGGCAGATAGAGCGTATCGGCCAGGGCTGGCGCAGCGTGCCGGATCTGGGGCTCGGCAGCGCCCAGCTGGCGGCCCGCATCGAGATGTGGCAAGGCTGGCTGCTGCCCCCCGGCGAGCCCGTGCGCGGCACCCCGGTGACCCTCAAGATCTGGATCGCCGGACAGAGCGATCCGGTGGAAGTCGGGCTCTATCAGGACGACGGCAAGTTTGCCGCCCTGCTGCCCTCCTCGACCTGGCTCAGCCTGAGTCAGGCGCAATACCGTGACCTGATGCGTCCCATTCCCTGAACGAGAGATCGCCCATGCCTGAATTACCGGAAGTCGAAGTCAGCCGCCAGGGCATCTCCCCCTGGCTTACCGGCATCAAGGTGACCCGCGTGGTGGTGCGGGACGGCCGCCTGCGCTGGCCCGTGCCCGGCGAGATCCAGGAGCTGGTGGATCTCGTCATCCACCGCGTCAGCCGCCGCGCCAAATACCTGTTGCTGGAGACCGACTTCGGCACTGCCATCCTGCATCTCGGGATGTCCGGCAGCCTGCGGGTGCTGGACATCGGCACCCCGGCCGAGAAGCACGATCACGTGGATATCGAGCTGGCCAACGGCAAGCTGCTGCGGCTCAACGATCCGCGCCGTTTTGGCGCCCTGCTGTGGACCCGCGAACCGGCCGAGGCCCATGCCCTGCTCGCCAAGCTGGGGCCGGAACCCCTCACCGACGCCTTCCATGCCGATTACCTGCGGGAGCGGGCGAAGGGGCGCAGCACCGCCATCAAGCAGTTCCTGATGGACAACCACGTGGTGGTCGGGGTGGGCAACATCTACGCCAACGAGGCGCTCTATGCCGCCGGCATTCATCCCAGGCGGGCGGCAGGCAACATCAGCGCCGAGCGGCTGGGCACCCTGGTGAGCGAGATCAAGCGGGTGTTGGCCGAGGCCATTCGCCAGGGGGGCACCACCCTCAAGGATTTCACCAGCGCCGACGGCAAGCCGGGCTATTTCGTCCAGCAGCTGCAGGTTTACGGCCGTGGCGGCCAGCCCTGTTTCCACTGCCACACCCTGCTCACCGAGGTGAAGATGGGCCAGCGAACCACGGTGTTCTGCTCCCACTGCCAACGCTGAAAGCGGGATTTTTGAGCCGGAACCGGCCAAGTTGTAAGAGAGTATTTCCGGTCTGTTGAAGCGGCGTCAGCCCATGACTACTATCTCGCCAGTTCAGGCTGCGAGGTAATAAAATGACAGCTAAATCAATAGACTGGGAACATTTATCCCGGCAGGGGCACTATTGTGCCCACGATATGGCCCGCTTCCTCTATCCCGAAGACAGCGCCCGCAAGACCTTCAATCGCGGCAAGTTTTTGCTGCGCAGTCTGCTCTACCGTGCGCAGTTGAACCGGGTGTTCGAGCTGTTCCAGAGCGCCCCCCTGCGGGCGCTTCCCGCCCGCCACCCCGAGCTGCTCGACAAGCCGATGCGCCCCTATCGCTTCGCCTGCTCGACGGTGAACCAGCGGGTCAAGATGGTGGAGGATCACTACCGCCTGCTGCTGGGCCTGTACCCCGAGCTCATCGACCCGCTCTATCTGGGGGAGGGGATAGTGCTGGGCCATTATCCCGATGGCGGCTGGCGCATCGTGCTGCGTCACGACGGCACCTTCCGCAGGGAGGCGGAGCTGGCGCTCTCCATCGTCAACGCGCGGGGGGAGCGACTCTACAGCTGTGCCTTCTCCCTGGCGGGCAGCGAACAGGAGCTGGCCCTGGTGATCGGGTCGGTGCAGGGGCCAGAGCCCTGTGTCGAGCAGCCCCAGGAGCAGGTGCGGGCATTGACCCGGGCGGGTCAGGGTCTGAGACCCAAGTTGCTGGTGGTGATGCTGGTGATGGCGCTGGCCGGGGCCATGGGGGCCCACCGGGTCTGTGCGGTGCGCATGAAGGCCCACATCTTCCAGGCAAGACGGTACAGCAAGAAGAAGAAAGCCTGCCTGCAGGCGGACTACGACGAGCTGTGGCAGGAGTTTGGCGCCCTCGATCAGGACGCCAACTTCGTGCGGCTGCAACCCGTGGTGCGCAAGCCGCTGGAGGAGGTGGCCGCCAAGAAGCGGGCCATGTACCGGCGCCGTTACGAGTGGCTCGATCAGCTGGAGCTGGCGATCCGCCAGCAGTTTGCCCGCAGCTAGGCGTGCAGTGCGTTGATGCAACAAGGGCTACCCGCGGGTAGCCCTTGTTCGTTTCTGCCCATCAGGGGAGGGGATTAGCGCTGCTGTCTGGCGGCAATGGCCTGAGCCACCAGGGGGTCGACGAACTGGTGGATGTCACCTCCGTGCAGCGCCACCTCCTTCACCAGGGTGGAGGAGATGAAGGAGTTCTCCTCCGCCGGGGTAAGGAAGACGCTCTCCAGGGTGGGCATCAGGCGACGGTTCATGTTGGCGAGCTGGAACTCGTATTCGAAATCGGAGACGGCGCGCAGGCCGCGGATCAGCACGTTGGCCTGCTGCTCCCTGGCAAAATCCACCAGCAGGCCGGAGAAGCCCACCACCTTGACGTTGGGCAGGTGAGCCGTCACCTGCCGGGCCAGCTGAACGCGCTCCTCGAGATCGAACAGCGGCCGTTTGCTCGGGCTGTTGGCCACCCCGACCACCACCTCGTCGAACAGTCTGGCGGCGCGGCCAATGAGATCGGTATGGCCGTTGGTGATGGGGTCGAAGGTGCCGGGATAGATTACCTTGTTGGTCATGCTGCTGATTCCTGAAACCGGAAAACTGGTCGCATTATAGGGGTTGTTGCCGGTTTGTCGCGACCGGGATGGCGCGGATTTCTGGCGTTGATCGGCGGCCGGGGTCGCACAAATCGGAGCCCCGTGGCGTCTTCGCTTGAGAATCGCCCTGCATCAGGCAAGAATACCCGCATCGCGCATCAAGCCTCCTTCGCTGGTGACAGGGAGCATAGGGATTTTTTATGAAACGTATTCTGGTAGTCCGCAATGACAAGATTGGTGACTTCATGCTGGCGTGGCCGAGCTTTGCCATGCTCAAGCGCTCCATGGAGTGTCATGTGACTGCCCTGGTTCCCGCCTACACGGCGCCCTTGGCCCGCCTCTGCCCCTGGATCGACGAGATCATCCTGGATCCGGGTGCCCGGGCCGACAAGGAGCAGCAACGCGCCCTGCTGGCGCGCATCAAGGCGGCCGCCTTCGATGCTTCCATCTGCCTCTTCTCCAACACCCGCAATGCCAAGCTGGTGTGGAAGGCGCACATTCCCTACCGGCTGGCCCCGGCCACCAAGCTGGCCCAGGTGCTCTACAACCAGCGCCTGGTGCAGCGCCGCTCCCGCTCCCAGAAGCCGGAGTACGAATACAACCTGGATCTGGTGCGCCGCTTCCTCGCCGATCAGCATCAGACCGTGGTAGAGCCACAGGGCCCCTACCTCGACTTCGACCCCGAGAGCCTGCTGCAGGTGCGCGAGCAGGTTGCCGCCCGTCTCAGGCTCGACGCCAGCCGCCCCTGGCTGATGGTGCATGCGGGCAGCGGCGGCTCGGCCAACAACCTCTCCATCGAGCAGTACTCGCGCCTCATCATCAAGCTCAACCAGGCCTGTCCCGAGTTGCAGTGCGTGCTGACGGCAGGCCCGGGGGAGGAGGGGAAGGCGGAGCAGTTGGCGGCCGAATTGCTGGCCCATGGGGGCAACGGCTGGATCTATCGTTCCGACGAGGGGTTGCCGAAGTTCTGCCAGGTGATGGCCAACGCCGCCCTGTTCGTGGCGGGCAGCACGGGGCCCCTGCACATCGCCGCGGCCATGGACGTGCCGACCGTCGGTTTCTTCCCGGCACACCGTTCGGCGACGCCGCTGCGCTGGCGGCCGCTCAACGGCGAGGGGCGCCATCTGCCCTTCAGCCCGCCGGAAGACAGCGACCACCCGGAGGACATGAGCCAGCTCGATCCCAAGGCCATGGCGGCAGAGATCGCCCGCTGGGCGCCGCCCTTCTGGCGCGCCGAGCGCTGAGAGCGCACACAGAACATACAGACAGGGCCCCACGGGGCCCTGTCTTGTATGGGGATGCGCCCTGCTGGCAGACCGGCCTACCGGGCGTGGCTCCCGACAGCCCCCTTGACGGGCCTGCCCGGGCCCCGGGCAGGGGAAACCTGTCGGTATAAGCCGGAGTCGGGTCATGTTGCCAATATCCATGCATTCGGCTTATAGCGGCCAGTTTTCGTCCGTGGCGCCCGGGTTTGCGCCGTGAGCGGCCCCGCGAGGGCTGCGCCCGCTCCATGGCAATGGGGTTCACCCCTTGTCCCGCTGGAACAAGGGGTGAGTCATGAATGAGATCTGTGGGGCGATGCCCTATTTCGGCTGCTGGGGCTGCTGGCGAACCCAGAGATCGGCGTATTTGACGAAGGTGGAGTGGGCGGAGAGGATGGCCAGCAGCAGGCCCTGCTTGCCGTCGAGGAAACCGGCCTTGAGCAGGTACATCTTGAGGAAGCAGCCGACGGCGTGGACCAGCCCCTGGCCGAGGGATCCCTTCTTGCCGCGGGCGGTGCGCTGATCGGCCCATGCGCGGGCATAGCCGGCGGATTTGACCAGGTAGTGTTCCAGATCCCGGTAGGTGTAGTGGAGGAGGTCGCCCTGCAGGTTGACGATCTTCATGTTGGCGCGCACCTCCACCTTCTCGTGTACCAGCGCCTCGTTGTAGCCGGTCAGCGCCTTGGGGTAGAGGCGCAGCACCCGATCCGGGTACCAGCCGCTGTGGCGGATGAAGCGGCCGAACACCCAGGAGAGGCGCGGGATGGAGTAGATGGTGTCGCTGGCCGGGTTGGCCATGACCCCCTGGATGGCTTCCCTGAGTTCGGGGGTGAGCCGCTCGTCCGCGTCCAGCCACAGCACCCACTCCGACTGGACATGGGACTGGGCGAGGCGGCGCTGACGGCCGAAACCGGGCCAGGTGGTGTTGACGAAGAAGCGGGCGCCAAATTCGGCGGCGATGGCCGGAGTGTCATCCTGACTGCCGGAGTCGAGAATGACGATTTCATCCGCCAGGCCTTCGAGGGAGGCGAGGCAGGCACGGAGGTTGTCGGCTTCGTTCTTGACGATCAGGACGGCCGCCAGGGTCGGTTTTTTCACAGGCAAGGGACTCTTGTTGGTGCCCGGCGGGCGGGTCATGCTCGGATTGGCGCCCATTCTAGCCTAAAACCCCGCGCGGGGCATGACCCGAGGGCCTGGTGGGCCCGCTTTTGAATGCGGGGGAAGGGAGATCTCTGCTACCCGGCAGTCGGTGGCCCAGGGCACGCCGTGTCCGGGTCGAAGAGGGCCTCAGGAGGGATGCGCGGGGGAGCAGACCCTGCCAGGTAGGCGTTTTGCGGGAGCAGACGGGTATCTTCTGTTATTTCTTCGGCCTTTCTTGGGGCATAATCTCGCCCAGTAACGATCAACAGCCGGGCCAGTCCCGAGAGAAGACGCGCGATGAAGATATTGGTGATCGGCCCCTCCTGGGTCGGCGACATGGTGATGTCCCAGAGCCTCTACAAGGCGCTCAAGAGCAACCACCCGGGCAGCGAGCTCCATGTGATGGCGCCGGCCTGGTGCGTGGCGCTGCTGGAGCGCATGCCCGAGGTGGACAAGGCCATCCCCATGCCGCTTGGCCACGGTGACTTCAAGCTGGGGGCACGCCGCCGCCTTGGCAAGCAGTTGGCCGCCGAGCAGTACGATCAGGCCATCATCCAGCCCAACTCCATGAAGTCGGCCCTCATCCCCTGGTTTGCCAGGATCCCGGTGCGCACCGGCTGGAAGGGGGAGCACCGCTTCGGTCTGCTCAACGACATGCGCAGCAACAAGCAGGCCTTCCCGCTGATGGTGGAAGGCTATGTGGCTCTGGCCTACCCCAAGGGGCAGATGAAGAGTCGGGACGACATTCCCGCTATTCCCCATCCCTCCCTGCACGTGGATCTCATCAACCAGGGCAAGGCGCTGGAGCGGCTCGGCCTGAATCGTGCCCGCCCCGTGCTGGTGCTCTGTCCTGGGGCCGAGTTCGGCCCGGCCAAACGTTGGCCGGAGGGGCACTACGCCGTGGTGGCGCAAAAGCACCTCGACGAGGGATGGCAGGTATGGATCTTCGGCTCGGGCAAGGACGTGGACGTGGCCAACACCATCCGCGATCGGATCAACCCCCTGTCACGCCCCAACTGCCACGTGCTGGCGGGCAAGACCAGCCTGCACGAGGCGATCGACCTGATGGCGCTGGCCGGTCGGGTCATCGCCAACGACTCGGGCCTGATGCACGTGGCGGCCGCCCTCAACCGGCCGCTGATCGGCGTCTACGGCTCCACCTCGCCCCTCTATACCCCACCGCTGGCGGACAGGGTCGAGATCGTCCACACCGACATCGAATGCCGCCCCTGCTTCAAGCGCACCTGCAAGTTCGGCCACCTCAAGTGCCTGATCGAGCTGATGCCGGAACGGGTCATCGAGGCGGGAAATCGGCTGGAGCGTGGGGAAACGGCAGATCTGACCATAGTGCGGCAGCCGGTGGAATCCTCCGCTGCTAAACCCGGTAATAGCTAGCATGATCTACCGGTTGCTCTACAACCTGCTGATCCACCTGGGGTTGCCCCTGGCACTGCTGGCGCTCTACAGGCCCAAAAAAGGCAAGCCCGGCTTCGGGGCGCGCTGGGCCGAGCATCTGGGGCGATTGCCGCCGACCGGACAGGAGGCTCCCCTCTGGATCCATGCGGTGAGCGTGGGGGAGACCCTGGCCATCACCCCCTTCATCCGCGCCCTCAAGGCCGAGCGCCCCGAGCTGCCCATCCTGCTCACCACCACCACCCGCACCGGCGCCGAACAGGCTGCCAAGCTCGGGGATCTGGTGGTGCACCGCTATGCGCCTCTCGACTATCCCTGGGCCGTCTCGGCGTTTCTGAGCACCGTCAAGCCCCGCGCCCTCTGGGTGATGGAGACCGAGCTGTGGCCGAACTGGCTGGCGGCCTGCGAGGCACGGCACCTGCCGGTGACCATCCTCAATGCCCGCCTCTCGGAGCGATCCTGTCAGCGCTATGGTCGCTTCCAGGGCGCATTCGATGCCTTGAGCCGCCCATTGACCCACCTGCTGTGCCAGCATCAGGACGATGCGGATCGCTTCCATCGGCTGGGCATAGCGCGCAACCGGCTGGCGGTGACCGGATCCATCAAGTTCGACATCCAGTTTGGCGACGAGGTGCAGGCCAGGGGCCGTGCCCTGCGCCAGCAACTGGGGGAGGCACGACCTGTCTGGATCGCCGCCAGTACCCACCAAGGGGAAGACGAGCAGGTGCTGGCCGCCTTCGATCGGGTGCTCAAGGCCCACCCCTCCGCCCTGCTGATCCTGGTGCCGCGCCATCCCGAGCGTTTCGAACGGGTGGCCGAGCTGTGCGCCCCCTACGGTTGCGTGCGGCGTACGGCGGGCAGTGCGGTCGGCGAGAGCGACAAGATCTACCTGGGTGACACCATGGGCGAGTTGCCGCTGATGCTGGCGGCGGCGGATCTCGCCTTTGTCGGTGGCAGCCTGGTGCCCGTGGGCGGTCACAACCTGCTGGAACCGGCGGCGCTGGGCAAACCCTGCTTGACCGGCCCCGTCTATTTCAACTTCAGCGACATCACCCGCCAGCTGGTGGCCCAGGGGGGCGCGGCCGTGGTGGCGGACGCCGAGGCGCTCGGCCACCGGGTGAGCACCCTGCTCGGCGATGCCCCTGCTCGCCGCGAGATGGGGGAGCAGGCCCGCGCCGTGGTGCTGCGCAATCAGGGGGCGCTGGCGCGCACCCTCTCCCATTGCCTCGCCAGCCTGGAAAGTGACGACTGAGGCGGGGCGGCGTGGTGGCCGCCCCGCCAGCATGTCTGCCAAACCCCGGGAGACAATCCGCGCCTCTTTCCTTTATGCTCTGCCCTTTGCCCCTGACCCTGTGATGCTCCGATGAACCGCGCTCCCCTGCTGTTGATGATACTGGTCACCCTGCTGGCCGCCGCTGGCTGGCTCTTCTCGAAAGAGGCGATTCGCGAACTGCCCACCGCCGCCTTTATCGGCAGCCGCTTCCTGTTGGCCGCCCTGCTGCTGTTGCCGCTCGCCTGGTTGCGCGAGCCGCCCCCCAATGGCTCACAACTGCTGCGTGCCGCCGGGTGCGGCACCTTGCTCGGGGCCAGCCTGCTGTTCTGGGTTACCGCCATCAGCCAGAGCGATGCGCTCGGCAGTGGCGCCTTCATCATGAGCGTGGCCACCCTGATGGCGCCGCTCGCCGCCTGGGCCGCCTTCAAGGCCAGACCCGGCCGCCACTACTGGCTCACCCTGCCCGTCGCCGTGGCTGGCCTGCTGCTGCTCTCCAGCAGCACCCACTGGGGCGTGTCGCTCTCCCTGTTCTGGTTTCTGGCGGCGGCCGCCACCCTGGGGGTTCAGCTCGCGGTGCACCGCCACTTCGCCCAGTCCATTCCCCCTACCTGGCTCACCTGCATCCAGCTGGCGGTGACCGGACTGCTCGGCACCCTGCTCTCCCTGCTGACCGAGCAGTGGCCCGCCAGCATCGGCACTGGTATCTGGGGCTGGTTTGCGGCCAGCGTCCTGATCGCCACCACATTGCGCTACTGGCTGCTCACCCACGCCCTGAGCCGGATGACCACGGCCCACGCCGCCCTGCTGATGCTGCTGGAACCGGTCTGGACTCTTATCCTGAGCACCCTCTTCTATGACGAACCCCTGGGCCCCGCCAAGCTGGCCGGCGCCGGCCTGGTGCTGGGCGCCCTGGTGCTCTACCAGCTTCCCCTGCTGCTGCGCAGCCGAAGGCTGAAGTCACCGGTCTAGCCTGCGCGGGTGGGGGATGCATAGAAAAGAAGAAGAGGGTCTGCATGGCAGACCCTCTTTGCGTGATGGTACATGTCGGGCTCCCTTTGCTTGGGGCTGCCATCAGTCAGGCGGCTGAGCGCTGC
Source organism: Aeromonas sp. QDB63 (assembly GCF_027707425.1). Lineage (NCBI taxonomy): Bacteria > Pseudomonadati > Pseudomonadota > Gammaproteobacteria > Aeromonadales > Aeromonadaceae > Aeromonas > Aeromonas sp. QDB63. Next base: position 41,419 of record NZ_JAPCIS010000025.1, on the reverse strand, counting down.
GGGAAACGAGCATAAAAAAAGCCCCCGGGTGGCGGGGGCTGGTGCATCGATGAGGGAGATCACTCGATGTTCTGGATCTGCTCGCGCATCTGCTCGATGAGGACCTTCAGCTCGACGGCGGACTGGGTCACCTCGGCGTTGATCGACTTGGAGCCAAGCGTGTTCGACTCGCGGTTGAACTCCTGCATCATGAAGTCGAGGCGACGGCCGCAGGCGCCACCCTTCTTCATGATCTTGTTGGTTTCGCTGATGTGCATCTCCAGGCGATCCAGCTCTTCGGCCACGTCGATCTTCTGGGCCAGCAGCACGATCTCCTGCTCGATGCGGGCCGGATCCAGCTCCACCTTGGCTTCGGCCAGCCGGTCGGTGAGTTTCTGGCGCTGCCACTCGATGATCTGCGGCAGGTGCTCGCGCACCTTCTTCACTTCTACCTGAATGCCGGCCAGACGCTGCTCGATCAGGGCCTTGAGGTTGGCCCCTTCGCTGGCGCGGGAGGCGAGGAAATCTTCCATGGTCAGATCGAAACCGCCGAGCAGCTCGGTGGCGACCACGTCCATGTCCTGCTCGGCGGCAGCCATGACCCCCGGCCAGCGCAGCACGTCCACCGGATTGAGCTGACCCTGGCCCGCCTCTTTCATCACCCAGTTGGCGCTCTCGATGATGAGTTTGGCCAGCTCTTCATTGATGTGCAGCTGGCTGGCGGCGGCCTGGGCGGCCTCGAAGCGCAGGTTGCACTCCACCTTGCCGCGCTGCAGCTTGGCGCGGAAGCGCTCACGCAGAACCGGCTCCAGGCTGCGCAGTTGTTCCGGCAGGCGAATGTAGGTCTCCAGATAGCGCTGGTTGACCGAACGAATTTCCCAAACGGCTGTGCCCCAGTCGCCCTTGAGTTCCTTGCGGGCGTAGGCGGTCATGCTGTGAATCATTGCTTGTTCCGGGCTTGATGAAGTGTGCGGCCAGTATACTCAGCCAGGCCAGCTCCGTCAGCCGACGAGGTGGTTTTAGCGGCTGATATTTGAGTAGCGATCGCTTATACTCCTGCGCCAATTCAGCCAGCCCAGAGGTCAGTCCCATGTCCCGTCCCAGCGATCGCAGCGCCGCCCAGGTGCGTCCGGTAACCATCACCCGCCACTTCACCAAGCATGCTGAAGGGTCCGTGCTGGTGGAATTCGGCCACACCCGCGTGCTCTGCACCGCCAGCGTCGACACCAGCGTGCCGCGCTTCCTCAAAGGCAAGGGGCAGGGGTGGGTCACTGCCGAGTACGGCATGCTGCCGCGCTCCACCCACTCCCGGATGAACCGCGAAGCGGCCTCCGGCAAGCAGAGCGGCCGCACCCTGGAGATCTCCCGTCTGATCGCCCGCTCCCTGCGCGCGGCGGTAGACTTGAGTGCCCTGGGCGAGCACACCATTACCGTTGACTGCGACGTGTTGCAAGCCGACGGCGGTACCCGTACCGCCGCCATCACCGGTGCCTGCGTGGCGCTGGTGGATGCGCTGAACTGGATGGTGGAGAAGGGGCTGATCAAACAGAGCCCGCTCAAGCAGATGATCGCGGCCGTCTCCGTCGGCATGTTCGAAGGGGAGGCAATCTGCGATCTGGAGTACATCGAAGACTCCGCCGCCGAGACCGACATGAACGTGGTGATGACCGAAGATGGTCGCATCATCGAGGTGCAGGGCACCGCGGAGGCCGAACCCTTCACCCACGAGGAGCTGCTGGCCATGCTGGCCCTCGCCAAGGGCGGCATCGCCGATATCATTGCGCTGCAGAAGCAGTCGCTTGCATGATTTTAAAAACGCGGCACTGTCCGCGTTTTTTTATACCCCCACACAAGACAACGACAAGCCAAGCAAGGAGCCAGAATGAAAGCCTACCAGCGTCAATTTATCGAGTTTGCCCTGGAGAAGCAGGTCCTCAAATTCGGTGAATTTACCCTGAAATCCGGTCGTAAAAGCCCCTACTTCTTCAACGCCGGCCTGTTCAACAGCGGCCGCGATCTGGCCCGTCTCGGCCGCTTCTATGCCGCCGCCCTGATGGATGCCGGTATCGAGTTCGATGTGCTGTTTGGCCCGGCCTACAAGGGGATCCCCATCGCCTCCGCCACCGCGGTGCAGCTGGTGGAGCAGCACGACGTGGACGTGCCCTGGTGCTTCAACCGCAAGGAGGCCAAGGATCACGGCGAGGGTGGCAATCTGGTGGGCAGCCCGCTCAAGGGGCGCATCATGCTGGTGGACGATGTTATCACTGCCGGCACCGCCATCCGCGAATCCATGGATCTGATCCAGGCCAACGGCGCCTCCCTGGCTGGCGTGCTGATCGCGCTGGACCGTCAGGAGAAGGGTAAGGGCGAGCTCTCCGCCATTCAGGAAGTGGAGCGTGACTACGGCGCTCACATCATCGCCATCATCCAGATGAGCGACTTGATCCAGTATCTGGAAGAGAAGCAGGCCGAACAGCCGGAGCTGGCGGCGCAACTGGCCGCCATGAAGGCTTACCGCGCCCAGTACGGTATTTGACGACCCGGTTTCCCCCTCATCCCCGGCCCTTCTCCCGCGAGGGGAGAAGGGAACAGATCGGCATGCAGCCGATCCCGTCAACGGCGCCCAACGGCGCCGTTTTTTATTTTCACAAAAAGTCGGTGTGCTCACTTGAGCTTGCCCTTACAGTAAAGGTTAAGGTTTGGTCATCGGCGCGGGTTTCGGCCGACGGGTTCCGGGGAGGAACAACATGACCACTCATCTTCAATCACCCATTCATCTGCAGTTGCCGCTCAGTGGCATGAGCTGCGCCAACTGCGCCGGCCGCATCACGACCGCCCTCAACAAGCTCGACGGGGTATCGGCCACCGTCAACTTCGCGCTGGAGCAGGCGGCCATCGAGCTGACCAGCCCCGACCGTCTGCCGGCGGTACTGGAGAGCATCCAGGCGCAGGGTTATGACTACGGCAGCGAGACCATCCTGTTTCAAATCACCGGTATGACCTGTGCCGGTTGCTCGGCCCGCCTGAACAAGATGCTGGCGGCGCTGCCCGGCGTCATCTCCGCCGACGTCAACTTCTCCATCGAGCAGGCTCGTATCGTGCTGGTTCCCGGGATGCAGACGTCCGCTGGCCTGCGCGAGCAGATCGAGGCCCTCGGCTTCGGCGCCCAGCTGGCACAAGGCTCGGCCAGCGGCCGCCGCCAGCAGTTGCTGGAGCGGGAAGCGCAGGAGGCCGCCACTGCCCGTCAGGCGCAAACCCGGGTCATCGTCTCGGCGCTGCTGACCCTGCCGCTGCTGGTGGGGATGCTGGCCATGGCCGGTCTGCTGCCCTGGCATCTGCCCGCCTGGCTGGAGCTGGTGCTTGCAACCCCGGTGCAGTTCTGTATCGGGGCCCGCTTCTATCGCGGTGCCTGGCTCGCCATCAAGAACCGCTCCGCCAACATGGATGTGCTGGTGGCGACCGGTACCAGTGCGGCCTACTTCTACAGTCTCTATCTGTTGTTGACGCTGGGGATGGCTGCCAGCGGCCAGCTCTATTTCGAGGCGAGTGCCATCATCATTACCCTGATTTCCCTCGGAAAACTGCTGGAAGCGCGAGCCAGACGCAGTACCCAGTCCGCCATTCGCGAGTTGATGGCGCTGCGGCCGGAAACCGCCACCGTCTGGCGCGGCGAGCGCTGGCAGAGCGTCGCCATCGACGAGGTGCTGCGCGGCGACAGGCTGCAGGTGCTGGTGGGGGAACGGGTACCGGTGGATGGCAGAATCGTGAGCGGTGAGAGTGAGCTGGACGAGTCGATCCTCACCGGCGAGAGCCTGCCGGTGCTGCGCAGTGCGGGCGACAAGGTGCTGGGCGGTGCCATCAACCGCTCCGGCGTGCTGGAAATTGAAGCCACTACGGTGGGGGAGGACTCCAGCCTCAGCAAGATCATCGCATTGGTGGAGAGCGCCCAGATGGGCAAGGCCCCGCTGCAACAGCTGGTGGACAAGGTTTCCGCCGTGTTCGTGCCGGTGGTGATGGCCATCGCCCTGTTCACTCTGCTGGTGTGGTACGCCATCAGCAACGACTTCGGTCAGGCGCTGCTGGCGGCGGTAGCCGTGCTGGTGATCGCCTGTCCCTGTGCGCTGGGGCTGGCGACGCCGGCGGCCATCGTCACCGGTACCGGGGTGGCGGCGCGCCACGGCATTCTGATCAAAGATGTCGATACCCTGCAGAAGGCCCACGCCATCAAGGCGCTCATCTTCGACAAGACAGGTACGCTCACTCAGGGCAGGCCCGTGCTGGCGAGCTGGAGCGGCACAGCCGAGCAGCTGCGTCTGGCCGCCGCCCTGCAGCAGGCGAGTGAACACCCGCTGGCGCTGGCCATGCGCGAGGCGGTCGGCAAGGAGACTACGCTGCCCCAGCCGGAGGCGGTGGAGGTGCGGGTCGGTGCCGGTATTGTCGGTCAGGTCGCCGGTCATACGGTCGCCATCGGCAATGGCTCTTTGCTGGCCCAGCTCGGCATTGAGGTGCCCGCGCAGGATAAGCAGCCTGCCGACGGCGCGACCCGGGTCTGGGTGGCCATCGACGGCGTGGTGGCTGGCATTGCGGCGCTGGCCGATACCCTGCGCCCCGAGAGTCCGGATGCCATCGCCACCCTGCGTCAGCGCGGCATCGCCAGCTGGCTGGTGAGCGGTGATGCGCCGGCGCCGGTGGCCCATATCGCCGCCAAGCTGGGACTGGACGGGGCCTTTGACTCCGTGCTGCCAGCCGGCAAGGTGGAGAAAGTGGAGGCGCTGCGGGCGCAAACCAGCGGGCTGGTCGCCATGGTGGGGGACGGGGTGAACGACGCCCCGGCGCTGGCGGCGGCGGATGTGGGTATCGCCATGGGCTCCGGCTCCGACGTGGCGATGGAGACCGCCTCCATCACCCTCATGCGGTCTGATCCGCGGCTGGTGGCCGATGCCATCGACATCTCGGCGGCCACCTGGCGCACCATCCAGCAGAACCTGTTCTGGGCCTTCGTGTTCAACATCATCGGCATTCCGCTGTCGGCGCTGGGTTACCTCAGCCCGGAACTGGCGGGGGCGGCCATGGCCCTGAGCAGCATCACCGTCTTGAGCAATTCCCTGTTATTGAAGCGCTGGCAGCCCCGGGCGGGCAGCCTGCGTGCATCTGAATCCCAAAGGAGTCATTCATGAACATCAGCAAGGTCGCCAAGGCCACCGGCCTGACCGCCAAGACCATCCGCTACTACGAGAGCATCGGCCTCATCTCGTCGCCAGTGCGCAGCGACAACGGGTATCGCAGTTATACGGATGCCTCCCTGCGGGAGCTGCGCTTCGTCAAGCGTGCGCGGGAGACCGGCTTCAATCTGGAAGAGTGTCAGGAGCTGCTGGCGCTCTATCGGGACGAGCACAGAACCAGTGCCCAGGTGAAAAAGCTGGCCCAGGAGAAAATCGTCGATCTGCGTGCTCGCATTGCCGGTTTGCAAGCCATGCTCAGCGCCCTCGAGGAGGTGGTGAGCTGCTGTCACGGAGATGCGAATCCCCAGTGTCCCATCCTCGACGAGCTGGAGAAAGGGTGAGGGAGGGCTGCGCCATTCGACCCTGCAGAAAAGGGTCTGTCGGGGCCTGTACGGGAGAGGACGCGCTGAGTGGCAGCTTAATAGCGGTCGATTGATTGTTGAGCAGGAAAGGGGAGTGTTAAACTGTGCGGCTCTTGTACAGGGAGTACCCAGTTGACACAGAGTGTGAAATATCAGGTGCGGCGGGCCATCATGGTCCAGCTCTATACCCATGCCTCCTTCAGCCTGCCTTGCCTGGGGCTGCTGGCGATCAGCTGGAGCCTGCTGTTCCACGATTACCTGCCGGCCAGCGAGTCGCTGGGCTGGCTCGGTCTGGTCCTGTTGCTGTTGCTGGGGCGCTGGTGGCATCTGCGCTGGCGCCAGCCCAGGCTGGCGGAGCTTCCGCTGCCGGTGCTCGAGCGCGAGCTCTTTGTCGGGGTGACCATCACCTCCATTGTCTGGGCACTGGGCGTGCTGCTCTACATGGACAAGCTGCCCGACACCTATCGTGCCGCCATGATGATGCTCTCCAGCCTGATCCTGACCGGCAGCGCCATCATGCTGTTCGGCAGCCGTCGTACCCTCTATGGGGCCGTGCTGCCCCTCGGGTTTGCCATGTTGTTCGAGCTCAGTGGCGGCAACACCCAGGAGCGTATCGTCTCCTGCATGCTGGCGGGGTATCTGTTCGTCTTTCTGCCGACCCTGCTGCGGCGCCTGCGGCGGGATCAGGTGGCCTCTCTCTACCACAGTTTTTCCAATGCGGATCTGGTGGCCGAGCTGAAGGCGGTCTCCGAGCACCTCAAGCTCACGTCCCGCCTCGACGGTCTGACCGGCATCGCAAACCGGGCCCATCTCGACGACTCCCTGGCGCGCGCCTGGCGTCGCTGCCACCGTGCCAGGGCGCCTCTCTCTCTGGTGCTGGTGGATGTGGACTACTTCAAGCAGTTCAATGATCACTATGGTCATCAGGTGGGGGACCAGTGCCTGCAGCAGGTGGCGAGCCTGCTGGCCGAAGTGCTGCGGCGGGAAGACGATCTCGCTGCCCGTTACGGCGGAGAGGAGTTCGCCCTGCTGCTGCCCTGCACCACCTTGCAGGGGGCCATGCAGATCGCCGAGCAGGTGCGTACCTCGTTGCGAGCCCTCGGCATTCCCCACCACAAATCCCGGGTCTCGGGGCGGGTCAGTTGCAGCTTCGGGGTGGCGACCCTGGTGCCGGATCAGCATCACTCCATTGCCGAGCTTATCCAGAAAGCGGATGCGGCGCTCTATCAGGCCAAGCATAATGGCCGGGATCGTATCGAAGTAGCCTTGATGGGTAAGGTTGCCTGAGTTTCACAAGACAGATTAAAGAGGTCGTCTATGCAATGTCATCGTATCGAAGAGCTGCTGGAACTGCTGCAGCCTGCCTGGATCAAGGAGCAGGATCTCAGCCTGGTGCAGTTTGTTGCCAAACTGGCCGAGGAGGCGGGATTTGACGGTCCCCTGTCCGCACTGACCGACGACATGCTGATCTACCACCTCAAGATGCGGGAATCCGACAAGCAGGCGATGATCCCGGGGCTGGCCAAGGATCACGTGCCCGACTTCAAGGAGGCCCTGCTCAAGGCCCGCGGCATCAAGTAATCCGGCCGTCACATCGCCATCAGAGAAAGGTTTCAATAGAGTCTGTGAAAAGGCGCATAGTCAACTGGCTATGGGCCTTTTTTGTTGCCTGAAATTGCGACGGGACTCGAACTATAGATACATTTAACCCACACAATTAGCAGGTTGTTTAAGATATAATCGCTTTCATAACAATATGAGTGGAGCGATGTGTTGCAATGGCCGACAAGGACAAGATCGACATCAAGGATGTGACCGGTGACGTCACCGGGACCTTCAATCCCAACACCTTCAAGGCGGGAGATGACAGGTTCAACCCCGGCAACCGCATCTATGTCCGCTCCCAGACCGGTTACTGGCAGCGGGTGCGCAAGGCCATGGGCTGGTTCTTCGTCGCGCTCTTTGTTCTCCTGCCCTGGCTGCGTTATGACGGCCGTCAGGCGGTGCTGTTCGATCTGGAGCACCAGCAGTTCCATATCTTCGGTGCCACCATCTGGCCGCAGGATCTCACCCTGCTGGCCTGGGTCTTCATGATCGCGGCCTTCGCCCTCTTCTTCGTGACTACCTTCCTGGGCCGGGTCTGGTGCGGCTACCTCTGTCCCCAGACGGTGTGGACCTTCCTGTTCATCTGGTTCGAGGAGAAGCTGGAAGGGGCCGCCAACAAGCGTCGCAAGCTGGATGCGGCGCCCTGGAGCGGCGAGAAGCTGGCCCGGAAGGGCGCCAAGCACCTGGCCTGGATCCTGCTGTCGCTGGGCACGGGGCTGACCTTCGTCGCCTACTTCCAGGATGTCTTCCACCTGGTGCCCGATTTCTTCACCCTGCAGGCGGGAGGCTGGGTCATCTTCTGGGTGCTGTTCTTCGCCGCCTGCACCTATGGCAACGCCGGCTGGATGCGCGCCATCATGTGTATCCACATGTGCCCCTATGCCCGCTTCCAGTCCGCCATGTTCGACAAGGACACCTACATCGTCGGCTATGACAGCCAGCGTGGCGAGACCCGCGGCGCCCGTGGTCGCAAGGCCGATCCCAAGGCCCTGGGGCTGGGGGACTGCATCGACTGCGACCTCTGCGTGCAGGTCTGCCCGACCGGTATCGACATCCGTGACGGTCTGCAGTACGAGTGCATCAACTGCGGCGCCTGTGTCGACGCCTGCGATCAGACCATGGAGCGGATGGGGTATCCGAAGGGGCTCATCAGTTACACCACCGAGCACAAGCTGGCCCACAGTGAAACCCAGGTGGCGCGGCCCAAGCTGATTGGCTATGGCCTAGTGATGGTCGTCATGCTGGGGGTCTTCGTCTATAACGCCATGTCCATCATGCCCATGGGGCTCGACATCCTGCGGGATCGCAACCAGCTGTTCCGGGAAAACAGCGAGGGGCTCATCGAGAACACCTATACCCTGAAGATCCTCAACAAGACCCTGAACTCCCAGACCTACCGGCTGGACGTGGAAGGGCTGCCGGAGTACCAGTGGTTCGGACCCCGCGAGGTGACACTGAAGGCGGGCGAGATCTATACCCTGCCGGTGAGTCTGGCGGTGGATCCCTTCAACCTGAAGCGCCCCACTCTGGACGTCCAGTTCGTGCTCAAGCGGGAAGGCGCGGCGCCGGACGACAGCAAGGGGACCTTGCGCCAACCGAGCAAGTTTATCAGCAGGTTGTGACGGCAAGGCGCACCGCCATGCACGGCAACGGCAGACAGTGGTGATAGAATGGGGCGCAACAGCGCCCCTTTTCTATGGTGGATGACATGCGTTTCAACTATTCCGACCTCAATCCCGATCTCATCATGGATGCCATCGATCTCAGCGGCTTGCGCATCGACTCCGGCCTTATCGAGCTCAACAGTTACGAGAACCGCGTCTATCAGTTCCAGGATGAGGATCGCCGTCGCTACGTGGTGAAGTTCTACCGCCCCGGTCGCTGGAGCCGGGCCCAGATCCTGGAAGAGCACGCGTTTGCCGCTCGCCTCTGTGAAGCTGAGATCCCGGTCGCCGCTCCCATTGCCTTTGCCGGCGAAACCCTGCTGGAGCATCAGGGCTACCCGTTTGCCATCTGGCAGAGCGTCGGGGGGCGTCAGTTCGAGGTGGACAACCTGGACCAGCTGGAGTGGGTGGGGCGTTACCTCGGTCGCATCCACAGCGTCGGTGCCAGCCATGCCTTTCATCACCGGGTTCCGCTGGATGTGGAGAGCATGCTGCACGAGCCGCGTCAGTTGCTGGCGGCAGGCGAGTGGTTGCCGAGCGGGCTGGCCAAGTCCTTCTTCGGGGTGCTGGACGAGCTGATCCGGCACGTATGCGACGCCATGACCCTGGATGTGGCGCGCATCTCCCTGCATGGGGACTGCCACCCGGGCAACATCCTGTGGCGTGACGGCCCCCTATTTGTCGATCTCGACGATTGCCGCACCGGCCCTGCCATCCAGGATCTCTGGATGATGCTGAACGGGGAGCGTCATGAGCAGCAGATCCAGCTCGATACCCTGCTGGCGGGGTATGAGGAGTTCATGGAGTTCGACCCGCGGGAGCTGGCGCTCATCGAGCCGCTGCGTGCCATGCGCATCGTCCACTACATGGCCTGGCTGGCAAGACGCTGGGAAGATCCCGCCTTCCCCCGCCACTTCTCCTGGTTCAACACCGAACACTACTGGCGCCAGCAGATTGCGACCCTGCATGATCAGCTCGAGGCATTGAAGGCCCCGCCGCTCAGCCTGATGCCGCAGTGGTAGGGGCGTGAACCCGGCAGATCGCCACGCCACGGGGCGTCCGCTGGTGGTGTCGCCCGCACCATTGCCACAGCGGCAAGGTGCCCGTGGGAGGCGGGATGGCGGTCCCGCCTGTCTGCCTTTGCCATTGACGGCACGAGGGTGAGGCAATAGGCTTGGACTGCTTCGGTTCGCCGGGCGTGCCTCACAGTGATCCCTTAACAGGAAACGTCATGAAAAAAGTACTATTTTTCCTCGCTGCCATGCTGATGATCCCCATGGTTCACGCCGCCCCGCAATTCAAGGAAGGTGTCAACTATGACGTGGTCAGCCAGACCGGCAGCGCCCAGCCGGAAGTGATGGAGTTCTTCTCCTATTTCTGCCCGCACTGCGCCAAGTTCGAGCCGATTGCCGAGGATCTGAAGAAGAGCCTGCCGGAAGGCGTGCCGATGAAGAAGAACCCGGTGGCCTTCCTGGGCCGTGAAATGGGTCCCGAGATGCAGCGTGCCTACGCCGTCGCCAATCTGCTGAACGTGGAAGGCAAGCTGACCCCGGCCATCTTCGACAAGATCCACACCCAGCGCCAGATCCCCCAGAGCCGCGCCGACGTGAAGCAGGTCTTCGTGGACAATGGCGTGCCGGCCGAGGAGTTCGACGGTGCCGTCGACAGCTTCGCCGTCTCCGGCATGGTCTCCCAGTTCGATCGCAACACCGAGAGCTACAATGTGCGCGGTGTGCCGGCCTTCCTGGTCAACGGCAAGTACATGGTGAAGATTGAATCCATCACTTCCCAGGAGCAGTTCAACCAGCTGGTGAAATTCCTGCTGGCCAAGAAGGACTGATCATTCCTGAGTCGATACAAAAGCCCGCCGGTGCAAACCGGCGGGCTTTTTGTTTGGCGTCTCGCGGGCCTGACTCAGACCCCGACGTGGAAGGCCTGCTTGAGGTTGCGAATGAAGTCCGCATCCCGGCAGAGGGTCTTGCCCGGGCTGTCGGATATCTTGGCGACCGGGCCGCCGTTGCACTCCATCAGCTTGAACACGATGTTCATCGGGCTGACGCCGGGCAGATCGCAGGTGAGCTTGGTGCCGATGCCGAAGCTGGTGTTGATGCGGCCGCGGAAGTGGCGCAGCAGCTCGACGGCCTTGTCGAGGTTGAGCCCGTCGGAGAAGACCAACGTCTTCTCGGCAGGGTCGATGCCGAGCCGCTGATAGTGGCTGATGGCCTTCTCGCCCCATACCACGGGATCGCCGGAGTCGTGGCGCAGCCCCTGGTAGCGGCTCGCCAGCTCGAAGTCGAAGTCACGCAGGAAAGCATCCATGGTGATGCAGTCGGTGAGCGCGATACCGAGGTGGTTGGTGAATTCGTCCAGCCAGCTGGTGAGGGCTGCGCGCTGGCTGAGCTCCAGCGGGAAGCCGAGCTGCTGGTGGGCCTGGAACCACTCGTGGGCCTGGGTGCCCACCGCGGGCAACCGGTACTTCTGGGCCAGCAGGTAGTTGCTGGTGCCGCGAAACGCCGGCAGCCGCTCCTTGAGGCGACCCACCACGGCGTCTTGTACCGCGAGGGAGAAGCGGCGACGGGTGCCGAAGTCGATGAGGTTGAACTCGCTCATCTCCTCCCGGCTCAGCTCCCGCTCCAGCTTGTCGATCTTCTGATCGAGCCGCTCCAGTGCCTGGCTGACGCCGAACTGGGGGTAGCGGAAGCGGTTACGCATCTCGCTGATGATGGCGAGTACCGGGATCTCCCACAGGATCACGTCCTGCCAAGGGCCTTCGACCCGCACATTGATGCGGCCATCCTGCTCGAACACCTTGAGCAGGGAGGCGTCCAGCGGCTTGCGGCGCAGGTGGTCCAGGTAGTCGGGCGTGAAGAAGGGGCGTTCGGCCAGGAAGTCGAGTTCGGACCGGGTCAGGCGCAGGGAGCCGGCGAGGCGCAGTTGTTCCTCGATCTGGCCCATCATGGGCAGCAGGTCTTCTTCGTTGCGGCTGTGGAACTCGGCGACGACGTCGGCATCCGGATAGCGATGGAACACCGCCTGCTGCATGTGCAGCTTGTAGGCATCGGTGTCGAGCAGGCTGTGGAGGATGGGAGGCATATCAGGCTCCTGTGATGAGTGCTGCGCGGGCAACGCACTCTGGCTGCATCTGTGATGGGTGGGCGCCGGTGTCGGGTGGGCAGTGGAAAATGGAAGGCATGTCAGGCATCCAGCAGGCGTTGAATGTCGGCCAGGGTCTGGGCCAGCTCGGCGCCGGCCTCGATCATCCGGGTGCGGGCCTGGTCGATTGTCTCGGGGGCGATGCCGCGGCAGGCGTCGAGGTGGACGATGACCCGGAAACCGGCGCGACGCAGTTGCAGCACGCTGGTCTTGACGCAATAGTCGGTGGCGAGGCCGCCGACCAGCACGGTAGTGACGCCGCGGGCTTGCAGAAACTCGATAAGCCCGGTGCTGCGCCGCTCCGCCAGGTCGTGATAGCAGGCGCCATAGGGATGCAGGTCCGGCTCGACCCCCTTCCAGACGAAGAAATCGTAGTCGATGGGGGCGGGCAGGCCGTCGAGCAGCTCGAACCCAGGTGTGCCGGGCACGCAGTGGGCCGGCCAGGTGAGATCGGCATTCGCCAGTGCAAGGGGCTGCAACATGGCGCCGGGTTCGGTCACCACCCAGGGGGCGTTCGCAGGGTGGGCATCCTTGCTGCCGACTCGCAGGGTGGCGAGGGCAGCCTGGGCATTGAGCGCCGCCACTATGGTATCCCCGCCAGCGACGGGCAGCTCGTTCGGGCAGAGGGGGGTGAATCCCTTCTGCGCATCAATATCCAGGCTGGCGATGATTCCCATGGATGGCTCCTTCACATAATATTCTTGTGATATTATCTACCAAACATTATTAGAAGGCGAGCAGGTCGACCAGGATGCCGAGAATGAGTCTGGATATGGTGGTGCTGCGGTTGCGCGAGGAGCGGATCGAGCTGCTTCTCGAGACCCGGGATCGCCCCCCCTTTGCCCACTGCTGGCAGTTGCCGGCCCTGCGCATCGACGAGACCCGGGATCGGGATCTGGACGCGGCTCGCCATCGCCTGCTGGCAGAGTGGGGGCTGGAGCACTGCTACAGCGAGCAGGTCTGTACCCTCGGCAACCTGGAGCGGGATCCCCGCGGCTGGTCCACCACCCTCGTCTATCTCTGTCTGGCGGATCCCGATGGGGGGGCGGTGCGCGGTCGCTGGCATCCTCTGGACGATCTGCCCGGCCTGCAACTCGCCTTCGATCACGGCAAGCTGGTCGCCATGGGGCTGGAGCGGCTGCGCATCAAGAGCCGTTACAGCACCCTGCCGCTGCATCTGCTGGGGGCAGAATTCACCCTCTCCGAGGTTCAACGGGCGTTCGAGATCGTCCTGCAGACCCCCATGAACACGGCCGCATTTCGCAAGCGGCTCCACCGTGCCGACATCCTAGTGGATACAGGGCGCAAGCGCACCGGCAAGCAACGTCCCGCCATCCTCTATCGGCTAGAGACCCCCTGTTGCGTCATGTTCGATCAGGTGATGCACGGTGCGGAAGCATAAGCCGATGTCTGCGAAAGCCGGATTGTCGCCCCATAGCGGGTCTGGTGCACTGGCACCTCACACAGGAAGTGACAGCATGGGAGAGACGGGAATGCACAAGGTGCTGGTGAGCGCCTGTCTGCTGGGGCAGCCAGTGCGTTACGACGGCCAGAGCAAGGGGATTGTCAGCGACTGGCTGCAGGCGCTGGGAGCCGAGGGGCGGGCGCTGGCCTTCTGCCCCGAGGTGGCGGGTGGCCTGCCGACGCCACGCCCCCCTGCCGAGCGCCAGGGGGAGCGGGTGGTCACCGAAAGCGGGCTGGATGTGACGGCCGAGTTCGATCGGGGCGCCGCCCTTGCGCTGGCCCTCTGTCAGCAGCAGGACATTCGCTTCGCCCTTCTGAAGGAGGGGAGCCCCTCCTGCGGCAGCGGTCGCATCTACAATGGCCGCTTCGAAGGGGTTTCACTGGCGGGAGAGGGCAAGACCACGGCTTTGCTGCGCCGCCACGGCATCGGGGTGTTCAGCGAGGATCAGCTGCCCGAGCTGGCCTCGGCGCTCGCCTTGGCTGCCTGCGGATCGGTCTGAGCCGCCGCATCGGCCGCCTGCCACTGCGCCAGCACCTCGTCTTTTTCCTTCCAGCGTGCATTCAGCCACTCCTGGAAACCGCGTTTGAACTGCTTGTCGTTGAAGTAATCCCCCACCAGTTGCTCGTCCACCGGCAGCTCCTCGATCCGCACCCGGATGCGCTTCATCTTCCCCATCAGGAAATCCTTGAAGGGGGTGTCGGGGTTGTCCGGGTAGCTGATGGTGACGTTGATCAGGCTGTCGAACTGATCGCCCATGGCTGCCAGGGTGAAGGCGAGTCCTGCCGCCTTGGGGGGCATGAGATGGCGATAGCGGGAGCGGGCGGCCTCGCGCTTCTGATCGGTGAAGCGGGTCCCCTCCACGAAGTTGATGACAGTGGTGGGAATGTGGCGAAACTTCTCGCAGGCGTTGCGGGTGGTCTCGATATCCTTGCCCCGCAGATGCGGATTTCTTAACAGAAACTCTCTCGAATAGCGGCGCATAAAGGGCATGTCCAGCCCCCAGCAGGCGAGCCCCAGCAGCGGGATGTAAATGAGCTCGTGCTTCATGAAGAACTTGGGCACCGGCAGCCGATTGCGGAACAGGTGGCCGAGCACCACGATATCGGTCCAGCTCATGTGGTTGCTGATGATGAGATACCAGCCATCCTTGCGCAGCCGGGTATTGTCCTCAATCTGCCAGTCTATGCGGGTAGTGAGGCGGATCACCAGGGCGTTGCAACCGAGCCACAGGCCCATGAAGCGATTGTTGAGCCGGCTGCAGGCGCGACCAAAGGCCGGTACGGGCAGCAGCAGTTTGGCCAGAGAAACCAGCAGGATCAGGCTGGCACACAGGGCGGTAAACAGTATGGTCAGGCCGGCGCTGATGAACAGCACCAGGGGGCCCGGGAGCAGGTTTGGCATGAGTGTCTTACTGCGTCTTGTCCGCCAGCAGCTTATCCAGGGTCTGGTCCTTCTCGTGCCAGATCCCGTTCAACCACTGTTGAAACTCTTGTTGGAACTCGGGGTCATTGAAGTAATCCCCCACCAGATTGCGTTCGATCGGCAGAAAGCGGACCCGAACCTTGATCTCCTTGACCCGACCGCACATGAAGTCCCAGTAGCTGGGGACGCCGCCGGGATAGGCGATGGTCACATCCACCAGCTTGTGCAGTTGATCCCCCATGGCCGCCAGGGTGAAGGCGATGCCCCCTGCTCTCGGGTGCAGCAGATGACGATAGGGTGCCCCTTGCCTGTCGTGCTTGCCGACGGTGAAGCGGGTCCCTTCCACGAAGTTCATCACACTCACCGGCATATGGCGGAAACGGGCACACGCCTTGCGCGTGGTTTCTATGTCTTTTCCCCTCAGATGCGGGTGCTTTTCCAGAAATTTTCGGGAATAACGCCGCATGAATGGGAAATCCAGCGCCCACCAGGCCAGACCGAGAAAAGGTACCCAAATCAGTTCTTTCTTGAGGAAAAACTTCAGGAAGGGGATTTTTTGATTAAAAATCCGCTGCAATACCAGTATGTCGACCCAGGATTGGTGGTTGGCAATCACCATATACCACTCATTCCGGCGCCCTTTGTCCACTCCGACCACATCGAAAGGGGTATTGATGATGGTTTTCTGGATCAGATTGTTGAAACCTATCCAGTGGGTGGCACAGCCGTCCAGGAGGGTGTTGCAGAGACGTCGCCCCCCCTTGAAGGGCAGCAGCAGCTTGATGAGGCCAAGCAGCAGGACGGGGACAAACCAGAACAGGGTGTTGATGAAATAGAGCAGGGTCGAGAGGCTGCCGCGCAGTCGCTCTATCAGCTTGTTGGGCATGGTGGAATCCGTCTTCGTATCGGTGGATGGCAACCAAGTGGTCAGATCTGTTGCCATAATATCAGCCGGCCCACGACTAGACCATGGTGGCGCCCTTTCCGGGTCGGGTGGTGGTTGCTGCCGTTCCCCCGCTCACGGGCCCCCGCGCAGCCGTGACAACAGCCTGTCCATGGCACGATAGCCCAGGGCTTCGATCAGATGCGCTCTCTCGATGGTGACGTGTCCCGCCAGATCGGCGATGGTGCGCGATACCCGCAGGATGCGGTGCCAGGCCCGGATGCTGAGCCCCAGCTTCTGGATGGCACCTTCCAGAAACTCGGCATCCTGTGGCGATAATCTGCAAACATCTTCGATTTCACGACTATCCAGCAGGTTGTTGAGTTTTCCGCTGCGACTCAGCATGCGCTCTCGCGCCCCCAGCACCCGTTCGCGTATCTGCTGGCTCGATTCCCCCCGCTCCGCCTTGCCGGTCAGGCTCCCCCTGGGCAAGAGCGGGACCTCTACCGTCAGATCGAACCGATCGAGAAAGGGGCCGGAGAGCTTGCCCAGATAGCGCAGGATCTGATCCGGGTTGGAGCGGGTCTGGCCGTCGCCATAATGGCCGCAGGGGCTGGGATTCATGGCACCCACCAGCTGGAAGCGGGCGGGAAAATCCACCTGGCGGGCGGCACGACTGATGGTAATGTGCCCGGTTTCCAGCGGCTCGCGAAGGGAGTCGAGCACCTTGCGCTCGAACTCCGGCAGTTCATCCAGAAACAGGACCCCGTTGTGGGCGAGGGAAATTTCGCCAGGCCTGGGATGGGTACCCCCGCCCACCAGCGCCACTGCCGAGGCGCTGTGATGGGGCGTGCGATACGGCCTGTGGTGCCAGTGGCCGGCGCGGGGGGTGAGGCCGCCGATGGAGTGGATGGCGGCGGTCTGCTGCGCCTCCTGTTCGCTCAGCGGTGGCAGAATGCCGGGCAGACGGCTGGCCAGCATGCTCTTGCCGGTGCCGGGGGGGCCGATGAACAGCAGGTTGTGGCTGCCGGCTGCGGCGATCTCCAGCGCCCGCTTCGCCTGGGACTGACCGATCACGTCCTGCAGATCCGGCACGTCGGGCAGGGTCTCCGCGCTCTGGGGTTCCGGCAGCGGCAGTTCGTACTGGCCCGCCAGCCAGGCGGTGACCGCCAGCAGCTGGTGGGCGGTGCGCACCTCGGCATCCTGTATGAGGGAAGCCTCCGGACCGTTCTCCCGTGGGACCAGCAGGGTGCGCCCCGCGTCGCGGCAGGCGAGCACCGAGGGGAGCACCCCAAGCACGGGGCGGATCTCGCCCGTCAGGGCCAATTCCCCTAAAAATTCGTGATCGAGCAGGTATTTTGCGGGTATCTGCTTGGATGCGGCGAGAATGCCGATGGCGATGGCCAGGTCGAAGCGGCCCCCCTCTTTGGGCAGATCCGCAGGGGCCAGGTTGACCGTGATGTGCTTGGCCGGAAATTCGAAATTGCCGTTGAGCAGGGCGCTGCGCACCCGATCCCGCGACTCTTTCACCGAGGTTTCCGGCAACCCCACCATGTTGAAGGCGGGCAGGCCGTTGGAGAGGTGCACTTCCACCGTGACTTGCGGCGCCGCTATCCCCAGGCTGGCACGGCTATAAACAACAGCTAATGACATAAATACCGTCCTTGGTTTGATGTATATGCTGGTTAACCGTTTTTTATTAGTTTTTTGTTCCAGTTGTCAGGTTTCAGAGCAGTCAAAATCAGAGTCTTGTCAGGTAAAAAGTGCTTGCCCAATAAAAATCACCGTGCTAGTTCTAATAGCCATTCGCGGCAAGCTCCGCTCCCATTTCACAGGATTTCCGGTTGTAACTATGAACATGGCCTCCCGTTTCGTCAGCATTATTGTGGTCCTAGTGGTGATTATTATCTCACCGCTCGGGGCTCGTTTGGCTGCACGGAACAAGGGATAGACCCACCACCGGACAGAACGAAACAAGCGACCCCCGAGCCTCACGGCCCGGGGGTTTTTTTTCGACCAAAGGACAGGATTTTCCACATGAACGGCGCGCAGTTTTTGGTACAGGCTCTCAAGAAACAGGGTGTGACCCAGGTGTTTGGTTACCCGGGCGGGGCCATCATGCCGGTCTATGACGCCCTGTATGACGGTGGCCTGGCCCATCAGCTCTGCCGCCACGAGCAGGGTGCCGCCATGGCTGCGGTGGGTTATGCCCGCGCTTCCGGTCAGGTGGGGGTCTGCATCGCCACCTCTGGCCCCGGCGCCACCAACCTGGTCACCGGCCTCGCGGAGGCACTGCTCGATTCGGTACCGCTGGTGGCCATCAGCGGCCAGGTGCCCTGCGCCGCCGTCGGTACCGATGCCTTTCAGGAAGTGGACGTGCTCGGCATGTCCCTCTCCTGCACCAAGCACTCCTTCATGGTGACTGACCCGGCGGATCTGGGACGGGTCATTGCCGAAGCTTTCGCCATCGCCACCGAAGGGCGTCCGGGTCCCGTGCTCATCGACCTGCCCAAGGATGTGCAACTGGCCGCCGTTCCCTCTCAAAGCCCGCTGTTTGCCGTGGAGGAACCCGACCCCCTGAATCCGGCCGAACTGACGGTCGCCCGTACCCTGCTGGCCGGTGCTGAGCGTCCGGTACTCTACGTCGGCGGTGGGGTGGGCATGGCCAATGCCGAGCAGCAGCTGCGCGACTTTGCCGCCACCACGGGGATGCCGGCGGTCACCACCCTCAAGGGGATTGGTGCCCTCGACCCCGACAGCCCCGTCTATCTGGGCATGCTCGGCATGCACGGTACCAAGGCCGCCAACCTGGCGGTACAGCAGTGCGATCTGCTGGTGGTGGTAGGCGCCCGTTTCGATGATCGGGTGACCGGCAAGCTGGAAGAGTTTGCCCCCGAGGCGAAGGTGATCCACCTGGATGTGGACGCCGCGGAGTTCGGCAAGCGTCGCGCCGCCGATGTGGGCATCACCACGGATCTCAAGCGTGTGCTGCCCGCCCTGGCGATGACGCTGACCCTCGACCCCTGGCGCGAGCACTGTGCCACCATGGCTCGGGAATACGCCTTCCGCTACGACCATCCGGGTCAGGCCATCTACGCCCCGGCCCTGCTCAAAGAGCTTTCAAGCCAGCTGCCTGACACCAGCGTGGTGGCCTGCGACGTGGGTCAGCACCAGATGTGGGTGGCCCAGCACATGCGTTTCACCAGCCCGCGCAACCACCTCTCCAGTGCCGGCCTAGGCACCATGGGCTTCGGCCTGCCCGCCGCCATCGGCGCCAAGATGTCGCGCCCCGATGACGAGGTGGTGCTGGTGAGCGGTGACGGCTCCTTCATGATGAACGTGCAGGAGCTCGGCACCATCCGCCGTGCCCGGCTCAAGGTGAAGATGGTGCTGCTGGACAACCAGCGCCTCGGCATGGTGCGCCAATGGCAGGAGCTGTTCTTCGACGGTCGCTACAGCGAGACCAATCTGTCCGACAACCCCGATTTCGTCGCTCTGGCCGCCGCCTTCGGCATCCCAGGCGAGACCATCACATGCAAGGAAGAGATAGGTCCGGCACTGGATCGCCTGCTGGCGAGCGAGAGTGCCTATCTGCTGCATGTGGCTATTTCAGAGGAAGAAAATGTCTGGCCCCTGGTTCCGCCAGGAGTCGCCAACCACAAGATGATGGAGCAACGCCCATGAACCAGCTCAATACCAGCACCCTGGAAATCCATGCCCAACCCAGACCCGAAGTGATGGAACGGGTGCTGCGGGTGGTCCGTCACCGCGGTTTCAATCTCTGCGCCCTCAACATGGAGCAGGATTGCCAACAGCTGCGGATCACGGTTACTGTCGAATCGGTACGTCCCATCCAGCAGTTGTGGAGCCAGCTGGTGAAGCTGGTGGATGTCTCCCGGGTCGATGCACTGGAACAGCAACCCCGGATCAGAGCTTAAGGAGCCAAGCCAATGTCACAGCCTTCCCAATCCGCCGCCCACCCCCAATACATCTGGTTCAACGGCAAGCTGGTCCCCTGGCAGGATGCCCAGGTGCATGTCATGAGCCATGCCCTGCACTACGGATCCTCGGTGTTCGAGGGGGTGCGGGCCTATGACACTCCCAAGGGGACCTGCATCTTCCGCCTGCAGGAGCACACCCGCCGCCTGTTCGACTCCGCCAAGATCTACTGGATGGACGTCCCCTACAGCGAGTCTGAGGTGAATGAAGCCTGCCGCACCGTGGTGCGCGAGAACGGCCTGAAGAGCGGCTACCTGCGCCCGCTGGCCTTTGTCGGCAACGTGGGGCTGGGGCTGCATCCGCCGCTGGATGCTAAGGCCGACCTCATGGTCGCGGCCCTGCCCTGGGGCGCCTACCTCGGTGAAGAGGGGTTGAAAAATGGAGTGGATGTGTGCGTCACCTCCTGGAACCGACTCGCTCCCAACACCATCCCGACCGGTGCCAAGGCGGGGGGCAACTATCTCTCTTCCCAGCTCATCAGCCGCGAGGCCAAGCGCAACGGCTTCGCCGAGGGGCTGGCGCTGGATGTGAACGGCTATCTGAGCGAAGGGGCGGGGGAGAACCTGTTTCTGGTGAAGAACGGCGTGCTGTTCACCCCGCCCGCCACCGCCGCCATCCTGCCCGGCATCACCCGCGACACCATCATGACGCTGGCGCGCGACTTGGGTTACGAGGTACGCGAGCAGGCGCTGCCCCGTGAGGCGCTGTACGTCGCAGACGAAATCTTCATGACCGGCACCGCCGCCGAGGTGACCCCGGTGCGCTCGGTGGATCGGATGAAGGTGGGCGCCGGTTGCCGTGGCCCGGTGACCGAGCAGTTGCAGAACGCCTTCTTCGGCCTGTTCAACGGCAAGACCGAAGACAAGTGGGGCTGGCTGACGCCGGTCAACGACTGATGAGAGCGGGGAGGCGTCACGCCTCCCCGAGTCGCTTCCGGTGAAGGCTCCCCGAGGTGCCTTCACCAGGATCGATTCCCGATCCGCGAATCACACATTCATGTTGAAAGACAATGCGCCCCAGGGGCATTCAGGGAGTAGAGACAATGCCGAAGTTGAGATCCGCCACCACCACCCACGGACGTAACATGGCCGGGGCCCGCGCCCTCTGGCGTGCCACCGGCATGACCGATCAGGATTTCGGCAAGCCCATCATCGCCGTGGTCAACTCTTTCACCCAGTTCGTGCCGGGCCACGTCCACCTCAAGGATCTGGGCCAACTGGTCGCCCGCGAAATCGAGGCGGCTGGCGGGGTCGCGAAGGAGTTCAACACCATCGCCGTGGATGACGGCATCGCCATGGGCCACGGTGGCATGCTCTATTCCCTGCCGTCCCGGGAGCTCATCGCCGACTCGGTGGAGTACATGGTCAACGCCCACTGCGCCGACGCCATGGTCTGCATCTCCAACTGCGACAAGATCACCCCGGGGATGCTGATGGCTGCCCTGCGCATCAACATCCCGGTGATCTTCGTCTCCGGCGGCCCCATGGAAGCGGGCAAGACCAAGCTCTCCGACCAGATCATCAAGCTGGATCTGGTGGACGCCATGATCCAGGGCGCCGACCCCAAGGTCTCCGATGCACAGAGCGATCAGATCGAGCGCAGCGCCTGCCCCACCTGCGGCTCCTGCTCCGGCATGTTCACCGCCAACTCCATGAACTGCCTGACCGAGGCACTGGGTCTCTCCCAGCCGGGCAACGGCTCCCTGCTGGCGACCCACGCCGATCGTGAGCAACTGTTCAAGCTGGCGGGCCAGCGCATCGTCACTCTGGCCAAGCGCTGGTATGAGCAGGACGATGCCTCGGCACTGCCGCGCAACATCGCCACCAAGGCGGCGTTCGAGAACGCCATGGCGCTCGACATCGCCATGGGCGGCTCCACCAATACCGTGCTGCACCTGCTGGCGGCAGCCCAGGAGGCGGGCGTCGACTTCACCATGGCCGACATCGACCGCATGTCCCGCAAGGTGCCCCAGCTGTGCAAGGTGGCGCCTTCCACCCAGAAGTACCACATGGAAGACGTGCACCGCGCCGGCGGCGTGGTTGCCATCCTGGGTCAGCTGGAAAAAGCGGGCCTGGTGCACGGGGATACCCGCAACGTGCTGGGCACTTCCCTGGTGGAGCTGCTGGCCGAATATGACGTCAGCCGCAGCAATGACAAGGGGGTTCACGACTTCTACCGTGCAGGTCCTGCCGGCATCCGTACCACCAAGGCGTTCAGTCAGGATTGCCGCTGGCCCGAGCTGGATCTGGACCGCGCCGAGGGGTGCATCCGCTCCTTCGAGCACGCCTACAGCCAGGAAGGTGGCCTGGCGGTCCTCGCTGGCAACCTCGCCCTCAACGGGGCCATCGTCAAGACCGCCGGGGTGGACGAGGAGAACCTCACCTTCCGCGGCCCGGCCCGGGTATTCGAGAGCCAGGAGAGCGCGGTGAGCGGCATTCTGGACGGCACGGTGAAAGCCGGTGAAGTGGTGGTGATCCGCTACGAGGGCCCGAAAGGGGGCCCCGGCATGCAGGAGATGCTCTATCCCACCACCTATCTGAAATCCATGGGATTGGGCAAGGCGTGTGCCCTCATCACCGACGGTCGCTTCTCCGGCGGTACCTCGGGTCTCTCCATCGGTCATGTCTCCCCGGAGGCGGCCTCTGGCGGCACTATCGGTCTGGTAGAGGATGGCGACATCATCAACATCGACATCCCGGCCCGCAGCATGGTGCTGGAGGTGGCCGACAGCGTGCTGGCCACCCGTCGCGCCGCCGTCTCTGCCCGTGGCTGGAAGCCGGTCGATCGTCAGCGCGAGGTCTCCTTTGCCCTGCGCGCCTACGCCATGTTCGCCACCAGCGCCGACAAGGGCGCGGTGCGCGATCGCACCCTGCTGGGGGAGTGAGAGAATGAACTGTCATGATATGGGCGCATTGCGCGCCCTTCGCCACGAGACGGGGGTATAAACCATGGTCTCTGCGGCGGATTATCTACGCAAGGTGCTGCTCTCCCCCGTCTACGAGGCGGCGCGGGTCACCCCCTTGCAAACCCTGAAGAAACTCTCCGAGCGGCTCGGCAATCACGTCAGCCTGAAGCGGGAGGATCTGCAACCGGTTCACTCCTTCAAGCTGCGCGGCGCCTACCACAAGATCGCCACCCTGACCCAGGAGCAGAAAGAACGCGGCGTCATCGCCGCCTCTGCCGGCAACCACGCCCAGGGGGTCGCCCTGTCGGCCGCCAAGCTCGGCATCAAGGCGATCATCGTGATGCCCAAGACCACGCCGGACATCAAGATCGACGCGGTGCGCCGTCAGGGCGGCAACGTCATGCTGTTTGGCAACAGCTTCGATGAGGCCTACGGCGAGAGCCGCCGCCTCGCCGAGTTGGAGGGCTACACCCTGATCCCGCCGTTTGACGACGTCGAGGTGATCGCCGGGCAGGGCACCATCGGCAAGGAGCTGCTGGAGCAGGATACCCACCTCACCCACGTCTTCGTGCCGGTGGGCGGCGGCGGCCTGGCCGCCGGGGTGGCGGTCTACATCAAGCAGCTGCTGCCGGATGTGAAGGTGATCGGGGTGGAGGCGGAGGGCTCCGCCTGCCTCAAGGCGGCGCTGGCGGCTGGCGAGCCGGTCAATCTGGACCGGGTCTCCCTGTTTGCGGACGGGGTGGCGGTCAAGCGCATCGGTGAGGAGACCTTCCGCCTGTGCAACCAGTATCTGGACGAGGTGGTGACCGTCTCCAACGACCAGATCTGCGCCGCACTGAAAGACATCTTCGATGACTGCCGCGCCATCGCCGAGCCATCGGGGGCCTTGTCGCTGGCGGGCCTCAAGGCCTACAGCGAGCGGGAGCAGGTGAAAGGGGGGCGGATGGCGGCCATTCTGTCCGGCGCCAACGTCAACTTCCACAGCCTGCGTTACGTGTCGGAGCGCTGCGAGATCGGCGAGAAGCGCGAGGGCATGCTGGCGGTGACCATCCCCGAGCGCAAGGGGGCCTTCCTCGACTTCTGCCGTCAGCTGGGGCCCCGCATGGTGACCGAGTTCAACTACCGCTATGCGGACGCGGAGCAGGCGTCGCTGTTCGTCTCGGTGCGCCTCACCGGCGGTGACGAGGAGCTGGGCCAGATCATCGATCAACTCGGCGGCAACGGTTATCCGGTGGTCAACATGACCGAGAGCGAGCTGGCCAAGAACCACGTGCGCTACATGATTGGCGGCCGCCCGGCCCGGCCCCTCGGTGAACGCCTCTACAGCTTCAAGTTTCCGGAGCAGCCGGGGGCCCTGATGCGCTTCCTGGAGACCCTGGGCTGTCGCTGGAACATCAGCCTGTTCCACTACCGCAACCACGGCGCCGACTATGGACGGGTGCTCTGTGCCTTCGAGCTGCCGGACGAGGACGTGGCCGCTTTCCACGACTACCTGCACGAGATTGGCTACGGCTGGAAAGAGGTGAGCGAGGATCCCGCCTACCGCCTCTTCTTGGCGAGCCAGGGCAGTCAGTGAGCGGGGAGCCATCCCTTTGCCAGATGAAAAACGAAGAGCCCGGCTCTTCGTTTTTTTATGGGCAACGCGCCGGCCCCCATGATTGGGGGCACGGTGGCCGATAATGTCGCCAATATCACACTCCTGAGTCCCTGGTCGTTTGAGGCTGGTTGCAGATGGGATAATCTGAATGCGGGGCTTGGGTTCAGGGCCCCGTCAGGGAAGAGAGACGCAGCCGCGTCATAACAATTCATTGCAGGGGCTCATCCATGAACAGATCTATGCTCGCCGTCCTGATCGGCGCTTTGATGGCAACAGGGACGGTGCAGGCTGCCGCCCAGGACAACACCTGGTATGTCGGCGGCAAGGCCGGCTGGTCAAATTATTACGGGGTGGATTACAACGCTCAGGTCGAAGAGCTGTTCGATGCGACCAAGGTGAACGAGAACAGCGATGATCTCGGTCTGGGGCTGTTTGCCGGTTATCAGGTAAACAGAAACGTGGCGATTGAGCTCGGCTATGACTGGCTCGGCAAGTATCAGGTGGACAAGCACTACTCGGGCAACGGGGTTGATTTCGCACTCGATGGCGAGGCCAAGGCCCAGATGGTGCAGGCCACCATGAAGATCATCCTGCCTGCAACCTCGGCACTGGATATCTACGGTCGTCTCGGGGGGGCCTATGCCTGGACCGAGAGCTCACTCAACGTCAGGGCCAGCGATGGCACCAGCAGCCTCTCCGAATCCCATGAGGGCAACAAATATCATGGTGCCGCCTTTGTCGGGGCGCTGGGGGTCGAATACGCCATCGACAAGGATTGGGCCGCCCGCCTCGAATACCAGTACACCACGCCCCTGGGCAAGACTTCCCTCGACGAGTCAGGCATCGAGATGGACAACGGCCTGCTGTCGGTCGGCATGCTCTATCGCTTCGGCCAGATCGGCGACGAGCCGGTGGCACCAACGCCTGCGCCCGAACCTGCGCCCGCCCCGGCCCCCGTGCTGGTGGAGAAACAGTTCAGCCTGGATTCCGATGTGCTGTTCGAGTTCAACAAGGCGACCCTGAAGCCAGCCGCCAGCCAGGCCCTCGACAACCTGTTTGCCCAGATCCTGGCGGCCAATCCGAAAGACGGGGTGGCGACGGTGATCGGTCATACCGACCGCATCGGCTCGGAGGCCTACAACCAGTCCCTCTCCGAACAGCGTGCCCGCACGGTGGCGGATTATCTCATCGCCAAGGGATTGTTTGCCGACAAGGTGCGTGCCGAAGGGCGGGGAGAGTCTTCGCCCGTGACCGGGGGCAGCTGCCCGGATGGCGCCAAGGCGCAGATGATCGCCTGCCTGGCCCCGGATCGCCGGGTCGAGGTGCGCCTGACCGGGGTCTCCCAGGTCGCCGAATAAGCCATCTTTGCCTTGCTATTAAACAACGAGGGGGCCAAGGCCCCCTCGTTGTTTATGTGGGTGTGAGCCGTGACGTTTGCAGCCGCCTGGCGCAATGACTCACCATGATCAGCAGCAAGGCGCCGGGTAGCACTGTTTGCCAGAGGAAAGGCCAGGACTGGGTGGTGAGCAGGATCAACAGTGGATTGGCTCCGGCAGGGGGGTGGATCAGCCCCAGTCCCTGCATGAGTGCAATGGACAGGCCCACACCCAGCGCCAGCTTGAGTTCCATCGGTAGCGGTAGCAATTGCACCACCAACCCCACGGTGGCCGATAACAGGTGGCCTCCCAGCACGTTCTGCGGACGGGCCAGCGGACTGTCCGGCAGGGAGAAGAGCAGCACACAGCTTGCCCCGAACGGTGCCATCAACAGGGTCGACTGCCAGCTCATGTCCAGCCAGCCGAGCAACATTATGGCCAGGCAGGCACCGAGCCCTGCCAGCCAGGCACTTCGCCATCGTCTTGTTTCCATCTCCTGTCTCCTTGTCTGTGCCGGATCACTTGATCCAGCCTGCGACATTAGGTAGACAGATCGGTGTACTTCAAGAGGAAAGTCACCATGAGCGACAAACGGCAACAGCTGATGACGACAGCCTATCGGCTGTTCAATCGTCACGGCTTTCACGCCACAGGCATCGATCGCATCTGGGCCGAGGCGGGCAGTACCAAACGTACCCTCTATCGCCACTTCCCCACCAAGGATGCCTTGATCGAAGCCGTGCTCATGGCGCGGGATGCGGAGTTCTTTGCCCTGCTCGATGCCAGGATGGATGGGGTGTCGGGGCGGGAGGCCAGGTTGCTGGCGCTGCTCGATGGCTTTGCGGACTGGTTTGGTCGCAGTGACTTCTACGGCTGCAACTTCATCAACGCGAGCGCCGAGTTCTCCGATCCTCGCCATCCGGTGCGCAAGCTGGTGGTGGCCCACAAGCGGGCGTTGCTGAACTGGGTCAGGGAGGCCCTCGAATGCACCGAGGTGCAGGCCACCGGATTATGCCTGCTGCTGGAAGGGGCCGTGGTGATGGCCCACAGCTATCAGCAGCCCCTGGCTTTGGAACAGGCCAGGGTGTTGGCGGAGGCCGTGCTGGCAGAGCCGCGCTAGTTCAGTTCCGTGGGGTCGATATCCAGACTCCAGCGCACCCGCTTGGTCTCGGGCCACCCCTCCAGCTCCTTCACTGCCCAGTCGAGCAACTGGGCCAGCGGTGCCCGGCTGGGCCCCTGCACCAGTAGCTGCATGCGAAACTTGCCCGCCTTGCGCTCCATGAAGCCGCTGATGGGCCCCAGCACCTGCACCTGGGGATAGCGGGCGCTGCGCAGGGTATCGGCGAGGCGACTGAGGAACAGCTGTACCTCGTCGCGGCCGTTGGCCTCGGCCCGGAACAGTCCCTGATGGCTGAACGGTGGCAGCCCCAGCAGGCGGCGCTCTTTCAGCGCCGTGTCGGCGAAGTGGCCATAGCCGTTCTGGGTCAGATCCTGCAGCAGGGCGTGTTCGGGATGGTGGCTCTGCAGCACCACCAGCCCCGGTTTGCTGGCGCGACCAGCCCGGCCCGCCACCTGGGTGTAGAGCTGGGCCAGCTTCTCGGCAGCCCGAAAATCGGCACTGAATAGCGCACCATCCACATCCAGCAGCCCTACCAGAGTCACATCCGGGAAGTGGTGGCCCTTGGCCAGCATCTGGGTGCCGATCAGGATCTTGTACTTGCCCGCTTTGATGTCGCCGAGGTGGGTTTCGAGCTCCCCTTTGCGCCGGGTGTTGTCCCGGTCGATGCGCACCACCGGATATTGGGGGAACACGGTGCCGAGCAGCTGCTCCAGCTGTTCGGTGCCGACCCCGGAGCCGATGAGCTCGTTGCTGCCACACTCGGGGCAGTGATGGGGCAACGGGCGCACGCTGTCGCAGTGGTGGCAGTGCAGCCGTCGCCCGGCCTGATGCCAGGTATACCAGGCGTCACAGCGCTCGCAGGCGGCACTCCAGCCGCACTGGTGGCAAATCAGAGCCGGGGCATAGCCACGGCGGTTGAGAAACAGCATTACCTGGTTGCCTGCAGCCAGGTGCTCGGCCATCAGCTGCTCCAGCTGGGGGGATAGCCCGGCCTGCAGCCGCACGTTCTTGATGTCCAGGATCACCTGGCGAGCGGTCTGGGCGTTGCCGGCGCGGCGAGTGAGAGTGAGGTGGTGATACTTGCCGCTGCGGGCGTTGTGCAATGTCTCCAGCGACGGGGTGGCAGATCCAAGCAGGATGGGAATGCCGGCGCGATGGGCCCGCATCACCGCCAGATCCCGCGCGTGGTAGCGAAAGCCGTCCTGTTGCTTGAAGGAGCCGTCGTGCTCCTCGTCGATGATGATGATGCCGAGGTTCTTGAACGGCGTGAACACCGCGGATCGGGTGCCGATCAGAATGGCGGCACCACCGTCGCGGCAGGCGAGCCAGGCATCGAGCCGCTCCCGGTCGTTCATGGCGGAGTTCATCGCCACCACGGGCACGTTGAAGCGGCGGCGAAAGCGGTTGATGGTCTGGGGGGTGAGGCCGATTTCCGGCACCATCACCAGCGCCTGCTTGCCCGCCTTGAGCAGGGGCTCGAGGATGCTGAGGTAAACCTCGGTCTTGCCGGAGCCCGTGATGCCGTCCAGCAGGAAGGCACCGAACTTGTTGCTCTGGCTGGTGACGGCGGCCACCGCCAGCGCCTGCTCGCCGTTGAGGCGCAGCCCCTCACCCGGCTCGAAGCGGGTGGCCCAGTCGCCATCATGGCTCGGCTCCAGCGAGCGCTTCTCCAGCAGTCCCTTCTTCTCCAGCGCGGTGAGGGCCGCGCTCTGGATCTCCTCCTGTTTGAGGGCGGAGGGGGTCTGCGGCCCCTTGCGCAGCAAGGCGAGGGCCTGCTGCTGCTTGGCCGCCCGCTTGAGCTCGTTGAGGTCGATGGCCATGCCCGCATCGGTAGCAAACCAGAACTCCAGCTCCCGATAGGCGGCGGGCTCCCCCTTGCGCACCAGCACAGGCAGGGCGTGGGGCAGTACCTCCCCCAGCGGGTGCTGGTAGTAACCGGCGCTCCAGGCCATCAGCGCCAGAATGTCGGGCCCCAGCACGGGGGCGCTGTCGAGCACCCTCTTCAAGGGTTTTAATTTGTTGCGGGGGACCTGGCTCTCGGTCGGGTGATCCACCACCAGACCAACCAGGGTCTGCGGGCCGAACGGGATCTCGACCCGGCAACCGGGGGCAGGCAAGGGCAGGGGAGAGAGATAGTCGAAATGACGGCGTAACGGCACCGGCACAGCCACACGAACCAGATCCAGCGTTTGGGAAGAATTCACCAGGGGTTGCCTATTTTTTCTGCGAAGCCACTTGCCTGATCTCAGGCGTTTCCTATATTATTCGCAGCCTTTGAAACTGTGTTCAACAATCGTGTGGTGTCCGACAAGAGATCGGATGGCGACACGGCCTGATAATTGAGGTTGTCCATGAAAGCTGGTATCCATCCTGACTACGTAGCCATCACCGCCAAGTGCTCTTGCGGTAACGTCATCAACACCTTCTCTACCATCGGTAAAGATCTGAACCTGGACGTGTGCTCCGAGTGCCACCCGTTCTACACCGGCAAGCAGAAAGAAGTTTCTAGCGGCGGCCGCGTAGACAAGTTCAACAAGCGTTTCGGTGGCTTGACCTCCAAGAAGTAATCTTGCTTCTGAAGAATTCTGAAAAAGGCGCCCATCGGGTGCCTTTTTTATTGGCCGCCATTCTGTAATTCACCGCTTTGCCCTATGGTGTTGGCTCAACCAAGGGAGAAGAGCCGATGCGCACATGTCTGGTGATGGGAGCTGCCGGGTACATAGGATCCTACCTGGTGCCTCATCTGCAGGGTCTGGGGTACAGGGTCATCGCCGGGGCCCGTCGTCCCTGCCGTCTGCCGGAGGGGGTGGCGTTTCGCCTCGCCGACAGCCTCAAGCCTGCCACCCTGCCCCCTGCGCTGGCGGGGGTCGACACCGTCTTCTATCTGGTACACGCCATGGGGGCGGGGGCCGGTTTTCACCGGCTGGAGCAGCAGGGAGTGAAGAACTTCGCCGCCGCCGCCCGTGCCGCCGGGGTGCGCCGCATCGTCTATCTCGGGGCCATCCAGCCCGAGCCCTGCAACAGTCGCCACCTCAACTCCCGGCGCTACTGTGGGGAGCTGTTTCGCAGCGCAGGGGTGCCCACGGTAGAGCTGCGTGCCGGCATCATCATAGGCCCCGGCTCGGCGGCGTTCGAGGTGATGCGGGATCTGGTGTACAACCTGCCCATGATGGTGACGCCCAAGTGGGTGCGTTCCCGCACGCCCCCCATCGCCCTCTCCAACCTCTTGCACTATCTGGGCGGGCTGGTGGAAGCCGACGGGGTGGATGGCCAGATCTTCAATGCGGCCGGCCCCGAGCTGCTCAGCTACCAGCAGCAGCTCCAGAAGTTCGCCGCCCACATCGGCAAACGCTGCCCCATCATTCCGATCCCCTTTTTGAGCCCCCGGCTCTCCGCCTGGTGGCTGCAGTTCGCCACCTCGGTTCCCCAGCCCATCGCCAAGGCGCTGGTGGGGGGGCTCAAGCACGACATCCCGGCGGATGATGGCCCCTTGCGCGCCCTGTTGCCCCAGCATCTGCTCAGCTTCGACGAGGCGCTGGCGGAGAGCCTGGCGCTGGAGCAGAGGCTCGGTGCCGAGCAGCACGGGGAGGAGACGCCCCTTGGTCTGCGCTGGCGCCATCCCGAATATGGCTTCTACGACCGCACCGCCAGCGGGGAGGCGGATTGCCTCGCCGCCCCCGAGGTGGTGTGGCAGGTGTTGCAGCAGCTGGGGGGTGAGCAGCGCTACTTCTACATGAACGAGCTGTGGGTGGTGCGCGAATGGATGGATCACCTGATCGGCGGCCCGGCCCGGACCCGGGGGCGCACCAACCCGGATCGCTTCGTGAAGGGGGACATGCTGGACTCCTGGCAGATCCTCGGGGTGGATGAAGGACGCAGGCTGGATCTGCTGTTCAACATGAAGGCCCCCGGCGTCGGTCGGCTGGAGTTCAACATTCAGCCCCTGGAGTCCGGCCTGACCCGGCTGCGGGTGACGGCCCACTGGCATCCGCAGGGGGCCTGGGGGCTGGCCTACTGGCTCGCCATGCTGCCGTTCCACCTCTTCATCTTCCAGGGGATGACGGAGGCCATCGCCCGGCAGGCAGAGGCAAAAGCCGGCATTCCAGTCATGGATTGAAATCGAATCTATAACTAATTGGGTAATTATGGGTGGCATGACATGCTACTGACTAGCGTGTCATTGCTATCCAGCGATATTTTATGCTGTGAAAGGGCGGGGGATTTCTTTATGATCCTCAGCCCTCGCCCGCTGGCGAGCCAACGCATCACTCATTCATTTCCGTATCGGGGTCCCCCATGTCCGATCAGCAGCACGATCTCCGCCAACAGGCACTCGACTACCACGCCCAACCCGTTCCGGGCAAAATCGCCATCGCCCTCACCAAGCCCGCCGAGACCGCTCGCGATCTGGCGCTAGCCTACAGCCCGGGCGTTGCCGAACCGGTACGCGAGATCGCCGCCAATCCGGCCGATGCCTACCGCTACACCGGCAAGGGCAACCTGGTGGCCGTCATCTCCAACGGCACCGCCATTCTGGGGCTGGGCAATCTGGGCCCGCTGGCCTCCAAGCCGGTGATGGAGGGCAAGGCCCTGCTGTTCAAGCGCTTTGCCGGCATCGACGCCATCGACATCGAGGTGAAGCACGAGACCCGCGCCCAGTTCATCGATACGGTGGCCGCCATCGCCGACACCTTCGGCGGCATCAACCTGGAAGACATCAAGGCCCCCGAGTGCTTCGAGATTGAAGAGGCGCTGATCGCCCGCTGCGACATCCCGGTGTTCCACGATGACCAGCACGGTACCGCCATCGTCACCGCCGCCGGGCTGCTCAACGCGCTGGAAGTGCAGGGCAAGGAGATTGGCACCAGCCGCATCGTCTGCATGGGCGCCGGTGCCGCCGCCACCGCCTGCATGGATCTGCTGATCAAGTGCGGGGCTGCGCCGCACAACATCTTCATGCTGGACCGCCAGGGTGTGATCCACAGTGGCCGCACCGATCTCAACCAGTACAAGCAGCGTTTCGCCAACGACACCCCCCTGCGTACCCTGATGGATGTCATCGACGGGGCTGACGTCTTCGTCGGCGTCTCCGGCCCGGACGTACTGCCCGCCGAGGCGGTGGCCCTGATGGCCCCCAACCCGGTGATCTTCGCCTGCTCCAACCCGGACCCCGAGATCAAGCCTGCCCTGGCTCACGGAGTGCGCGGGGATCTCATCATGGGTACCGGCCGCTCGGACTACCCGAACCAGATCAACAACGTGCTCTGCTTCCCCTTCATCTTCCGCGGCGCCCTCGACGCCCGTGCCAGCCGCATCAACGATGCCATGAAGATCGCGGCAGTGGAGGCGATCCGTGCTCTGGCCAAGGAGCCGGTGCCCGCCGAGGTGCTGACCGCCGCTGGCGTGAGTGAACTCGCCTTCGGCAAGGATTACGTCATTCCCAAGCCCATGGACGCCCGCCTGCTGCCGCGGGTTGCCCGTGCCGTGGCACTGGCGGCGGTTGCCTCCGGGGTGGCCCGCATCGAACTGCCAGGGGATTACATGCTGGGTTGAGTCACGGCAAGCGCGTAAAAAACAGAAGGGGCCCCCTGTCGGGGGCCCCTTTTTCATGGCGGAAGCGGGCGGCTTACTTGGTCTTGGGGGCAACCTTGACGGCCGGCGCCTTGGCGTGGGCAGCCTTGTGATGCTTTTTCACGACCTTGGTCTGGGTGGCGTGGGGAGCGGCGGCCTTGGTCGGGGTGGCGGCCATGGTGAAGCCGGAGGTCAGGGCGAAGACAGCGGCCAGAGTCAGGGGGATCAGCTTGTTCATATTCCAGTTCCTCGTTCGGTTTGATGACATGGAGCGTTTCTCCATGACTTCATCCTAGGGCTGTTCGACCTGCGGTTCAGTGAGCGACTGGTGACGGTTTGTATCCAAATGTACGGGCAGGGTCAGGCAGAAACGGGCACCGCTGCTGCTTGGCAGCAGTTGCACCTCGCCGCCGTGGTGGTGGGCGATGCTGCGCACGATGGCCAGCCCCAGCCCGGCGCCGCCGGTGCGTCTGTCCCGGCTCTGATCCAGGCGCACGAAGGGCTCGAAGATTTGCGGGGCCAGCGCGGGATCGATGCCGGGGCCATCGTCGGCGACCTCCAGCAGATAGTCGTCCCCCTGTCGCGCTATGCAGAGGCTTGCCTGGCTGGTGGCATGGCGCAGGGCGTTGCCGATGAGGTTTTCCAGCGCCCGGTCCAGCAATCGGGTGTCGCCGCGCCAGGGCAGAGCCATGGCCGGGCGCACGAAGTCGAGCCGCTTGTCCGGTCGCAGGGCCTGCCAGTCGGCCAGGCGGCTGCCGGCCCAACTGCCGAGCTCCAGATCGCTGCATTGCAGCGGCAGTTCGGGGCGATCGAGCCTGGCATAGGTCAGCATCTCCTCGATGAGGGCATCGAGGGCGCCGAGGTCCCGCTCCAGTCCCTGCTGCTCCTCGGGTGAGGGAGGCTCGGCCAGCATGGCGAGGCGATAGCGCAGCCGCACCAGGGGGGAGCGCAGCTCGTGGGCGATGGCGTCGGTCAACTGCTTGCGACTGGCCAGCATGGCCTGCAACTGCTCCGCCATCTGGTCGAAGGTGCGGCCGACCCGGCCCAGGCTGCTGCCGGGCGGCAAACCGGTGCGACAGGAGAGATCCCCGTCGCCGACCCGGCGGGCGGTCTGTTCGAGCTGTTGCAGGCCGCGCCAGTGGGGGCGCAGCCAGAGCAGGATGGGCAGGCCGAGGGAAAGGCCGATGAGCAGCAGCAGCCCCACGTCCACCCAGTGCAGCTCGTGCAGGTAGGAGAGGTAGGGGACGGGGCCGACGATCAGCACCTTGTCGGTGTTCGGGATGCGCTGCAGGAAGGTGTCATCCTCCTCGACGATGACGATGTTGCCCGCCTCGAGGAAGGCCTGATCCTCGCTGGCCAGGGGCTGGTTGGCGAGGACGCCGATCTGCAGCGGCAGATTGAGCTGGCGGCTCTGCTCGCCGGTGCGGGTAGCCCAGTGTTCCGGCGGCAGCCGGGCCAGCTCGCCAGTGAGCAGGCCGAGGGAGCCTTGCATCATCCGCTCCAGATAACGGTCCCCCGCCCGCTCTGCACTGACCTGATAGACCAGCCCGATGAGCAGAATGGCGAGAGTGAAGCAGCCTATCAGCAGCAGATAGAACTGGATAAACAGGCGTCGCATCGGGGCTCTCCTCTTGCCTGGATTGCGTCTGGGCATTGCCTTGTTGCCCCTCATCCCCAACCCTTCTCCCGCAAGGGGAGAAGGGCGCTGAGAGCATCAAGGTCATTCGGCGGGGCTTATTCCCAGGCCTGGGGCACCAGCAGGTAACCTTCCTGGCGCACCGTCTTGATCCAGATCGAGTTGTTGCTGTCATTCCCAGGCTTCTGGTGTGCAGGCGTGTGAGACACCAGCTCATTCCCAAGCCTGGGGTACGAGTAGATAACCCTTCTGGCGCACCGTCTTGATGCGGGTCGGGTTGTTGCTGTCATCCCCGAGCCGGCGGCGCAGACGGGAGATGGCCACGTCCATGCTGCGATCCTGGCCATCGTAGTCGCGCCCCCGCAGGCTGCGAAACAGCGCCTCCCGCCCCAGGATCTGGCCGGCGTGGCAGGCCAGCTCCCACAGGAGGTCGAAATCGGCGGTGGAGAGGGGAATGCTCTCCCCATCGAGGCGCACGTCCCGACCCGGGCCGTCTATCTGGAGGCGGCCGAACTGCAGGCGCTGGGGCGGGGCGGCGGGGACCACGGCCTGCTGGCTCTGCCCCTGCTGGCGAAACTGGACTCGCAGCCGGGCCAGCAGCACCGGGGGGGGCGTGGTCTTGAGGATGTAGTCGTTGGCCCCCAGCTCCAGGCTCAGGATCTGGTTCATGTCGCTGTCGAGCGAAGTGAGCATGACGATGGGGCCGGCAAAGCGCGGGCGCAGATCCCGGCACAGGGAGAGGCCATCCTGCCCCGGCAGCATGATGTCGAGCAGCACCAGATCCGGCTGCTCGGCCAGGGCCCTGTCGAGTGCCCGGTCACCCCGGGTCTCCAGCAGCACCTCGATGTCGTGGCGACCGAGCCAGCTGCTAATGAGCTGGCCTATCTCGGGATCGTCTTCAACAAACAGAACGCGTGGCATGGTGGCGTGATTCCCCGGTCATGGCGTGAGTGGGCGTGTCGCCAGCATAACGGCTGCGTCCGCGCTCTGCACCGGGATAACTAATCAATGCGGGGGTTTTTGCCCCTTCTCCCGGGGGAGAAGGGGGGACAGGATGAATCGGTTGGTATCGGGCCGCCCCCACTTGTCCCGTGGCGGGTCGGGGCGGCGCGATGAGGCAGGATCCGTGCCCTTCAGTGGCCATAGCGGCCCCGGCTGCCATGGAGCAGCCGGGGAACCGCCCGGATCAGCCGCCCTTGCGCTTCAGGTACACCCCGGCTTCCATGTGGTGGGTCCAGGGGAACTGGTCGAACAGGGCGAAGCGGGCGATCTCGTGGGTTTCACCGAGCACGGCCATGTTGGCCTGCAGGGTCTCGGGGTTGCAGGAGATGTAGAGGATGTTGTCGTAATCCTGCACCAGCTTGACGGTGGCGTCGTCGAGACCGGCCCGGGGCGGGTCGACGAAGATGGTGTTGCACTGGTAGGCGCCGAGATCGACCCCCTTGAGGCGGTTGAACTCCCGCTCACCGCGCATCGCCATGGTGAACTCCTCCGCCGACATGCGCAGGATGATCAGGTTGTCGACACCGTTGGCGGCGATGTTGAACTGGGCGGAGTCCACGCTCGGCTTGGCGATCTCGGTGGCCAGCACCTTGCGAAAGTTCTGCGCCAGAGCGATGGAGAAGTTGCCGTTGCCGCAGTAGAGCTCCAGCAGGTCCCCCTCGCTCTCTTTGGTCACGTCCAGGGCCCAGCCCAGCATCTGCTCGTTGATGGCGGCGTTGGGCTGGGTGAAGCTGTTTTCCACCTGTTTGTAGACCAGCTCGCGCCCCTGCACGGTCAGGCGTTCGATGACGAAGTCATCCCCGAGGCAGATCTTCTGCTTGTGGGCGCGGCCAATCAGTTGCAGCTCGAACCCCTTGGCACGCAGGTCGGCCTGCAGCGCCTCGGCGGCCTGCTGCCACTCGGCTTCCAGCTTGCGGTGGTAGAGCAGGCTGACGCAGATCTGGCCGGACTGGGTGGAGAGGTAGTCGATCTGGAACAGCTTCTTGCGCAGCACGGGGTGCGGGCGAAGCCCGGCCAGCAGCACCGGCATCAGCCGGTTGATGAGCAGGCTGGCGGTGGGGAAGCTGTCGACCCGGATGATCTCCTTGGTGGCCGGTGCATACATGCAGTGGAAGAGGTCATCCCCCTCGTGCCAGATGCGGAACTCGGCGCGCATCCGGTAGTGCTCGGCGGGGGAGGCGTGCAACTCCAGCGCGGGCGGATTGAAGGGGGCGAACAGCTGGGTGAGGCGATCGCGCTTCTCGTCGAGCTGGGCCTGGTAGTCGGCAGGAGTCCGTCTGCCCTGGGCGTCGGCGGAAGAGGGCTGGGATTGAGTCATGGATACCTCGCATGCACCGGGCTGAGCCGGGGAAAGACCGGGGGAAGGCCGCAGCCAACCAAAGGGTGGGGATTTTAAAAGGCCGTTGCGGATTGTCCAAGTTTTTTGTGGTCAAGAAGTGGCCAGTCGGGCCGATAACCGATCCACCACTATAGGCGGGAGAGTAATGATGCAAATTGATGGCATGGGCGCAGCCCAACCCAAGGGAGTGGGCATTGCTCCCAAATCGCCTCAACAGACGGAGTCGAAGACGGCGGACAAGGGGGATGAGGTCTCCCTGAACAAGCCCCCGAAATGGGCCCAGGTGCTGATCCAGCAGGCGCTGCAATTTGCGCTGGAGATCAACGGCCAGGGCTACAAGGCACCCAAGGTGCAGGAGCCCCAGGAGGTTACTCCGGAGACCCTGTTCGATTTCCAGTCGGTGGCGGACAACGTGTTGCAGTTCGTCACCGGGCGGATAGGCGCGGCCCGTGCCGACGGCAAGTCCGACGACGACCTGACCAAGATGATGGAGCAGGCCCGCAAGGGGGTGGACAAGGGCTTCGGTGACGCCAGGAAGCAGCTCGGTGACTGGGCGGACAACGAGGACATCAAGACCGGCATGGATCAGAGCTACAAGCTGATCCAGAAGGGGCTCGATGAGTTCGAGAAGGAGTTCTTCGGCAAGGTGTCGACCACGGATCTGGGGGATGCCAGGATGGCCAGCCGCCAGCAGGCCCTCCTCGAGATCGAGACCCGGGACGGGGACAAGGTGATGCTGCGCTTCAGCGACAGCTGGCAGTTCAAGTCCCAGAGCGATGGGGGTGGCAGCCAGTTCAGCCTCAAGTCGAGCCAGAGCTTCGACTTCTCCCTGGAGGGGGATCTCGACAGTGCCGAGATGGATGCCATCGGCACCCTGGTCAAGGGGCTGGACGAGCTGGCCGGGCAGTTCTTCAAGGGGGGCGACGGCAAGACCCTGGCGGACGGGCTGAACGGGCTGCAACTGGATGACAGCCAGCTGGTCTCCTACTCCCTCAAGCTCAAGCAATCGGCCAAGTTGAGTCAGACCTACCAGGGGGCCAGTTCCCTGCAGGAGAGCCTCAAGCCCCTGGCGGACTACCTGCCGAGGCTCAGCCGGTTGCAGCAGCAGGCCGACGCCCTGCTGCCCCCTTCCCAGCAGGAGGCGCTGACACCCACCGTGCTGGCGGCGCGGGGTCAGGACGGGGCGACCCAGGGGGCAGGCTTCATGGGCTTCAACCAGCGGATGCTGGAAGCCATGCGACTGCTTGGCCAGCAGATGGCGACCGGCTAGTCTGGCGACGCCCCCGTGATGCTGGCGGGGGCGGGGTGTTTGCCAGCCCGTCCCCGGGCTGGCACACTGCCCTTTTCCCCAGCCCGGCGATGCCATGAACCCCAAGAAGCCAAGAGACAAGCGCGAGCTCTGCTACCCCTTCATCTTCGAAACCCAGTTCCAGTGCGACTACGAGATCGCCACCGACGAGCTCTGCTGCCAGGTGGGGGCCGTGCTCTCTCATCTGATACCGGATGAGGATACCCAGCCCGTGATGGCGGATCTGGCGATCCTGCAGCGGCTCATCTACAACCTCAACGGCTCGGTGCGGGGACGGCTCGGCATCTTCGAGGAGGATCTGGACTGGCTGAAGGGGCGGTACGATCACTACAACGAGGCGAGTCGCGGCCGGGTGACCGGCTTCGTGCTGCCCCAGGGGCCCCAGCCCATTCCCACCCTGCACCTGTGCCGCTGTGGCAGCAAGAAGGTGGTGCGCCTGCTGGTGCGCCTGGAAGAGAGCGGCGTGCGCTTCGATCCCATCCTCTATCGCTTCGCCAATCTGCTGGCCAACTTCTTCTTCGTGCTCACCGTCTACCTCAAGCAGGCGTGGGATGTGACCGAAGTCCCCTATGTCAGCATCAACTACTGATGAAGAGATGATGTTTGATGCATTCGTCGCATCACACATGGCGGCGTAGGGCTATCGGATCGAAAAACAGCGATGAGGCAGCATCCGTCACTTCGGGGGATGCAGGCATAAAAAAACCGGCGCCCCGAGCGCCGGTTTTCTATTGCCGCTATCCCTAGCTCGACAGCAGTACCCTGGCGGAGTTGGCCGGGATGGTGAGCTGCACCTCCCCCTGCACCACCTCGAACTTGTCGCCGTTGAAGGCGTCGGTGAAGCGGCTGGCGGGACTGGCGGTCTGCCACAGGGGCAGGCTGATGGTGCGCGGCTCCGTGGGGTGGCGGTTGCAGGCGACCACCACCTGATCGCTTTGCAGGGTACGGGCGAACACATAGCTGTGAGGGCCGGCGTAGAGGGTCTGGATGTCTCCCCGACGCAGGGCCGGGCGCTGGCGGCGCAGCTGGATCAGGCGGCGATAGTGGTCGTGCAGCACGTGATCCCAGTCGGTGGTATCCCAGGGGAAGCAGCGGCGGCAGTCCGGGTCGTTGCCGCCGGAGAGCCCCACCTCGTCGCCGTAGTAGACGGAGGGCACGCCGATGTAGGTGATGAGCAGGGTGGCGGCGAGTCGCATCCGCTGCTTGTCTTCCCCCAGCAGATGCAGGAAGCGGGCGGTGTCGTGGCTGTCCAGCAGGTTGAACTGGGCCAGCTGGTTCTTGAACGGAATATGGGCCCGCGCCAGCTTGAGCCAGTGATCCAGCTCGGTGGCGCTGATCTTGATGGGATGATAGGCGATGTCCTGCCCCGCCAGGAAGGCGCGGATGGGGTGGGCGAAGCCGTAGTAGTTCATGGCGCCGTCCTCCTGATCCCCCTGCAGCCACTGGCTCGCTTCGAAGAAGTGCTCGCCCAGCACGTAGGCGTCCGGATTCTCCTGCTTCACCGCACCGCGAATGGCGCGCACATGGCCGCGATTGCCCTCGGCAGTGCCCCGCTCCCCCAGCATGTGGATGACGTCAAAGCGCCAGCCATCGATCTGGTAGGGGGCGCGCATCCAGTAGCGCAGAATGGCGTTGTCTGCCCGATAAACGGCGTCCTGCACCTGTTCACTTGAGAAATCCAGCTTGGGAAGGCTGCGGATCCCTTTCCAGCTAACATAATCCCCTTCCTGATCGAAGGTGTAGAAGCTGCGCCAGGGGGAGTTCGGGTTGCTCTGGGCGCCCAGCGGCGGGCAGAACCAGGGGTGCTCGGTGGAGGTGTGGTTGACCACCGCATCCAGGATGATCCTCATGCCGCGCTGGTGCAGGTTGCGGGTCAGCTCGGCAAACTGGGCATTGGTACCGAGGTGCGCATCCACCTTGAAGTAGTCCTGGGTGTCGTACTTGTGGTTGCTCGGCGAATCGAAGATGGGGTTGAGGTAGAGCGCCGTCACCCCCAGGGATTGCAGGTAGTGCAGCTTGGCGTCGATGCCCGCCAGATCCCCGCCGTAGAATTCACAGGCGCCGTGCCCCTCTTCGTGGCGGCTGACCGGCTCGCCCCAGGCCTTGCTGATGACCGCCTTGCCCCTGTACTCGTACTCGTGATGCTTGACGCTCAGCGACGGGTCGCCGTTGCAGAAGCGGTCGGGGAAGATCTGGTAGAACACCTGATCCTGCACCCAGGCCGGGGGCTGGTGATGGCTGTTGAAGCGGAAATGCTGCTCCCGCGGCGGCATGGCGGCGCTGACGCCTGCCCCGTGCAGCCACCACTGCTCCTCGTCGGTGAGGCACTTGAAGCAGTAGAGGTGGATCTCCTGCCCTCTGGCCAGCGGCAGTTCGACCTGCCAGATCTGAAGCCTGTCCCGGGTGGTGACCGGCGTCATGGCGACCAGATACTCCTCGTTGTCCGGCTCGTGGCGCAGCCACACCTCGCGGATGGGGGCGTCCAGCTCGCTGAACAGGGTGAGCTGCAGGGTGTCGGCACTCTCTTTGAACCAGGGTGCCGCCTGGGGGTGAAACAGGAAGGGATGGGTCATGGTATCTACTGTGTCAGAGAGGCTCAGGAGTGGGGGATGGGCGCAGGCCATCTTATCCCGTCCATGGGCGTGTGTATGTGACGACCGGCCAGAATGAGACGGTGCTTCCGGCTTGGCTGGGCGGTCTGCCGTGACGCTATTGGGTCAGCAAATCGGCAAGGGCGTTGCCCTGTTCGTGCAGCTGTTCGAGCTGATCCGCCAGAATGAGACGGGGATCCGGCTCCTGCTGATCGGCCGTCGTACATCTACTGGGTCAGCAAATCGGCCAGGGCGTTGCCCTGCTCGTGGAGCTGCTCCAGCTGATCCGCCAGGCTGGCGGGATCCAGCCCCAGCTGGTCAGCCAGGGTTCTGGGGAAACGGGCGATGATGGCCTGTGCCGGTACGCCGGCCTGCCAGGCGAAGGAGACGAAGACGGCGAGCCGGATGAGCACGGCCTCCTTGCTGACCGGATCGTGGGAGAGGGGGTCGAGCTGCTGGGCGATGGCATCCACGAAGGCGGGCGACAGGTTCCAGCGCCGCGCCAGCTCTGCGCCGAGCTGGGCATAGTCGTAACCCAGCATCTCCCGCTGGGCATCGACCCGGCTGCTGCCTTTCTCGATGGCCAGATTGATGAGCCCCGCCTCTTCCGGCAGGGTGCTCTGGATCAGCAGCTCGCCGATGTTGTGAATGAGGGCGCAGGTGAAGGCGGTCTCGGGATCCACCGAGGTGGTCTGCTGTGCCAGGGTGCGGGCAATGGTGGCGACCTGGAAGGTCTGGGTCCAGAAGTGGAGCTTGTCAAAGCCGGGAGGGGCCTTGAAGCTGCTGATGATGCCGGAGGCGACCACCACGGAGCGCAGGCGGTTGAAACCGAGGCGGATCACCGCCTGTTCGATGGAGGTGATTTCATTGCCACGGCGCAGGGCGGCGGAGTTGGCCATCCGCAGTACCTTGACGCTGATCACCTGGTCCATGGCGATCTTGGCCGCGATCTCGTCGATGCGGGCATTCTCGTCGTTGAAACTCTGCATCAGCTCGTGCAGCAGTTTCGGAATTGTGGGCAGTTGCTTGATCTTGCCAAACAGGCGATCCATCGACATGGCTGAGGCAGCCTCCATTGCTAACAATGCCTCATATTGTGCCACAGCCTGGCCAGTTGTTCCTGCTGGCGAGCGGTTTTGTGAGCCCTAGGCTGTGTTCTTAAAGTGATGAAGATATAATCTCACATCTTCTCAACAGCTTAAGATCCATTCCGTGTCCC
>NZ_JAPCIS010000024.1:0-65990 GCF_027707425.1 Aeromonas sp. QDB63 | reverse complement strand
ATTGATACCGAAGGAAGTGCGCACTAAAGTAGCGTAAACAAGACACCGGTTTGAGGCCGGTGTCAGGTGATAACTAGATCTGTACAAACAATAAAGGCATGTTTGCATCACGAGGATACTCTCGTAAGTATGAGTAGATACCCATGGCAAAAAGACCCGTATTCAT
Source organism: Aeromonas sp. QDB63 (assembly GCF_027707425.1). NCBI lineage: Bacteria > Pseudomonadati > Pseudomonadota > Gammaproteobacteria > Aeromonadales > Aeromonadaceae > Aeromonas > Aeromonas sp. QDB63. The sequence goes on along the minus strand of NZ_JAPCIS010000024.1, from coordinate 65,824 downwards.
TCCGACAACAGAAGGCCCGGTATTAGTCAGGACAGAATCTACTGACTTCCAATGGTTTTCTGGTTTGGCTGTATCTCAGAAGCAAAAATCTATCGATTCGCTTCATGCTTCTGCCTGTAAAATGGTTGGTATCAATAGAGTACTCGAGGTTTCCAGCAAATCACGTGAAGAACTAGGCATCGCCCTCAGCGCTTTCAATCTAACTTTTACCACCATCAAATACAGCCGTACAACAAGCGTTGAGTGTGCGTTTCAGGGGAGTAAGATTTTCGAACATGGCGGTCCATTTCTCGATATTTTCGACATGACCTCACGTGAGGCCAAGAAAGATGAGAGGATTCGTTCGTCTGGCCGGCTAATTGGATTCCGGTTCTTTGGCATTGAATGGGGATTGGAGCCACAGACAGCTTTCTATGATTGGCTATATATAAACGCTTTGAAAAAAAACACCAATCTGACAGCACAACTATTAGATTATTCAGCCTTTACTGATATAGAGTTCAACCCCGAGCGTTCGATAAACTGTCAAGCCTATTCTGTTGCGCTCTATATGTCACTTCACAGACGTGGCTTGCTCGAGAAGGCTATATCCTCAAAGGAAGCTTTTTTACAAATTGTAGGAAGTGCTCCTGTTTGCAACGCTCGGGAGGATGAAACAATACAGGGTTCATTACGTCTTTGAGCGAATACTCATTTTCTGAACAAATAATCAAAATTTAGCTTCTTTACAAATCGGTACTGCACATGCCTATGTGACAACTAGAACTGTAAAAAATGCCGCCCTAGGGCGGCATTTTGCTATCTGAGATAACCGGGGAAAAACTTACCAGCCGGTTACTTCACGCAGGGCTTTGCCGATATCGGCCAAGGAGCGCACGGTTTTCACGCCAGCATCTTCCAGGGCGGCAAATTTCTCGGCCGCGGTGCCTTTGCCACCGGCGATGATGGCGCCCGCATGACCCATGCGCTTGCCAGCCGGGGCGGTGACGCCCGCGATGTAGGAGACCACCGGCTTGGTGACGTGGGCCTTGATGTAGGCAGCCGCGTCCTCTTCGGCGTTGCCGCCGATCTCGCCGATCATCACGATGGCTTCGGTCTGCGGGTCATTCTGGAACATCTCCAGAATGTCGATGAAGTTGGAGCCCGGGATGGGGTCGCCACCGATACCGACGCAGGTGGACTGGCCGAAGCCCTCATCCGTGGTCTGCTTGACCGCTTCATAGGTCAGGGTGCCGGAGCGGGAGACGATGCCCACCTTGCCCGGCTTGTGGATGTGGCCGGGCATGATGCCGATCTTGCACTCACCCGGGGTGATGACACCCGGGCAGTTGGGGCCGATCATGCGCACGCCGGTTTCCTGCAGCTTCACCTTGACGTCCAGCATGTCCAGGGTCGGGATGCCTTCGGTGATGGTGACGATGAGCTTGATACCGGCATCGATGGCTTCCAGGATGGCGTCCTTGCAGAACGGCGCCGGCACATAGATGACGGAGGCGGTGGCGCCGGTGGCTTCCACGGCGTCACGGACGGTGTTGAACACCGGCAGGCCGAGGTGAGTGGTGCCACCCTTGCCCGGGGAGACGCCGCCGACCATCTGGGTACCGTAGGCAATCGCCTGTTCGGAGTGGAAGGTACCCTGACCGCCGGTAAAGCCCTGGCAGATCACCTTGGTGTCTTTGTTGATCAGAACGCTCATTATTTGGCCTCCGCTGCTTTTACCACTTGTTGAGCTGCGTCAGTCAGACTCGTTGCGGCGATGATATTGAGGCCGCTGTCGGCCAGTTTACGGGCACCCAGTTCGGCGTTGTTGCCTTCCAGACGCACCACCACGGGCACTTTCACCCCCACTTCCTTGACGGCGCCGATGATGCCTTCCGCGATCATGTCGCAGCGCACGATGCCGCCAAAGATGTTGACCAGCACGGCTTGTACCTTGCTGTCGGAGAGGATGATCTTGAAGGCCTCGGTCACGCGCTCCTTGGTGGCGCCGCCGCCGACGTCCAGGAAGTTGGCCGGGGAACCGCCATGCAGGTTGACGATGTCCATGGTGCCCATGGCCAGGCCCGCGCCGTTGACCATGCAGCCGATGTTGCCATCGAGCGCCACATAGTTCAGCTCCCACTGGGCGGCGTGCGCTTCGCGGGGGTCATCCTGGGACGGGTCGTGCATCTCGCGCAGCTTGGGCTGACGGTACAGGGCGTTGGCGTCGATGTTGATCTTGCCGTCCAGGCAGTGCAGGTTGCCCTTGTCGGTGATGACCAGGGGGTTGATCTCCAGCAGGGCGAAATCGCAGTCCAGGAACATCTGGCCCAGGCCCATGAAGATCTTGGTGAACTGCTTGATCTGATCGCCGACCAGACCCAGCTTGAAGGCCAGCTCGCGGGCCTGATAAGGCTGCGGGCCTACCAGGGGATCGATGGCCGCCTTGTGAATGAGTTCCGGGGTTTCGTGGGCGACTTTCTCAATCTCCACACCACCTTCGGTGGAAGCCATGAAGACCACGCGGCGAGAGCCACGGTCGACCACGGCGCCCAGGTACAGTTCCTTGGCAATGTCGGTGCAGGACTCCACCAGGATCTTGGTAACCGGCTGACCATTGGCGTCAGTCTGATAGGTCACCAGGTTCTTGCCGAGCCAGTTCTGGGCAAAGGCGCGGATCTCGTCCTTGCTCTTGGCCAGCTTGACGCCGCCCGCTTTACCGCGGCCACCGGCGTGGACCTGGCATTTGACGACCCAGGTGTTGCCGCCAATCTTGTCGGCCGCTTCGGCCGCTTCCTGCGGGGTGGCACAGGCATAACCTTCGGAGACCGGCAGGCCATACTCGGCAAACAGCTGTTTTGCCTGATATTCATGCAGATTCATAGATGCTCTATCCGTGTTGTAGGTATTTCCGTCCGGGGCTCGTGTTTCTCAATCCCCTGTGAATGGGGGCCTGGGCGGCCCCTCGTTATCTTTCAGTCACGCTTGCTCAGACATCCAGCAGCAGACGGGTCGGGTCTTCCAGGAGCTCCTTGATGGAGACCAGGAAGCCCACGGACTCGCGGCCGTCGATGATGCGGTGATCGTAGGAGAGCGCCAGGTACATCATCGGCAGGATCTCGACCTTGCCGTCGACGGCCATGGGGCGGTCCTGGATCTTGTGCATGCCCAGAATGGCGCTCTGGGGCGGGTTGATGATGGGGGTGGACATCAGGGAGCCGAACACGCCACCGTTGGTGATGGTGAAGTTGCCGCCGGTCAGTTCATCCACGGTCAGCTTGCCGTCACGGCCCTTGCCGGCCAGGTCTTTGATGGCCTTCTCGATGTCCGCCAGGCTCATGTTGTCGCAGTCACGCAGCACCGGGGTCACCAGACCACGGGGGGTGGAGACGGCGATGCTGACGTCGAAGTAGTTGTGGTAGACGATGTCGTCACCGTCCAGCGCCGCGTTCACTTCCGGGTAGCGCTTGAGGGATTCGACCACGGCCTTCACATAGAAGGACATGAAGCCGAGCTTGATGCCGTGCTTCTTCTCGAAGATCTCGCCGTACTGCTTGCGCAGCTTCATGATGGGCGCCATGTTGATCTCGTTGAAAGTAGTCAGCATGGCGGTGGTGTTCTTGGCCTCCAGCAGACGCTCGGCGATGCGCTTGCGCAGACGGGTCATGGGCACACGCTTCTCGGTGCGACCGGCCAGCGGCGCGACCGGTGCGGCAGCCACGGGAGTGGCAGCAGTCGGCGCAGCCACCGGAGCCTTGCCCAGATTCTTGATGAAGGCTTCCACGTCTTCCTTGGTGACACGACCACCCTTGCCAGTGCCGGTCAGCTTGGCGACGTCGATGTCATGCTCGGCCACCATGCGGCGCACGGAAGGGCTCAGGCCATCGGCAGCGTCATCGGCCACGGCTTCCACCGGCTTTTCGCTGGTCGCTTCACCAGCAACGGGGGCCGGCTTGAGCATGGCGATCAGCTGGCGGGAGAGCACGGTGGCCCCTTCGCTCTGCAGGATGTCGCCCAGTACGCCGGCTTCCGGCGCGGGCACTTCCAGCACGACTTTATCGGTTTCGATGTCAACCAGCACTTCGTCACGGGCAACCAGATCACCCGGTTTCTTGTGCCAGGTCGCGATGGTGGCATCCGCCACTGATTCCGGCAGGTCCGGTACCTTGATCTCGATAGTCATGTAATCAGTTCCTTGTTACTTCTTGGCCAGCAGGCTTGTTCCAGGTCAGAGAGGATCCCGACACGGGCCCTCTCATCCACAACTCGTTCATTCCAGGGTAAGGGCGTCTTCCACCAGGGCTTTTTGCTGCTTGGCGTGGACGGACATGTAACCGACAGCCGGTGAGGCCGAGGCCGGGCGACCGGCATAACGCAGACGGGCATGGCTTGGCAGCACGCTGTCGTAGTGATGACGGGTGCTGTACCAGGCGCCCTGGTTCTGCGGCTCCTCCTGACACCAGACGAAGTCGGTGACATGGCTGTAATCGGCCAGGATGGCGCGCACTTCCTCTTCCGGGAAGGGGTAGAGCTGCTCGATCCGTACCAGGGCCACGTCCTGCTGCTCCGCCTTGCGACGGGCATCGAGCAGGTCGTAGTAGACCTTGCCGGAGCAGAAGACCACGCGCTTGACGCCTTTGGGATCCAGCGCATCGATTTCGCCGATGGCGTTCTGGAAGGTGCCCTCTGCCAGCTCTTCGAGCTTGCTCACCGCCAGCGGGTGGCGCAGCAGGGATTTGGGCGTCATCACGATGAGCGGACGGCGCATGGGGCGCACTACCTGGCGACGCAGCATGTGGAACACCTGCGCCGGGGTGGAGGGCACGCACACCTGCATGTTGTGCTGGGCGCACATCTGCAGGTAACGCTCCAGACGGGCGGAAGAGTGCTCCGGGCCCTGACCCTCGTAACCGTGGGGCAGCAGCATGGTCAGGCCACACATCCGGCCCCACTTCTGCTCGCCGGAGGAGAGGAACTGATCCACCACCACCTGGGCGCAGTTGGCGAAGTCACCGAACTGGGCTTCCCAGATGGTGAGACCGGCCGGCTCCGCGCTGGCGTAGCCATACTCGAACGCCAGGACCGCGTTCTCGGTCAGCACGGAGTCGTACACCTCGAACGGGCCCTGCTCGTCATGCAGGTTGCACAGCGGAGTGTAGGTGCTGGCATCGGTCTGACTGTGCAGCACGGCGTGGCGATGGAAGAAGGTACCGCGGCCGGAGTCTTCCCCGGTAAAGCGAATGCGGGATCCCTTGTCCACCAGGGTGGCGTAGGCCAGAGTCTCGGCGAAGCCCCAGTCCACCAGCTTCTCACCGGCGGCCATCAAGCGACGGTCTTCGTAGATCTTCTCGACCTGACGTTGCAGCACATGGGTCGCCGGGTACTGGCTGATGCGCTCACCCAGGGCCTTCAGATGATCCATGGGCACAGTGCTGTCATAGGCCATGGCCCAGTCGTGACCCAGATACGGCGTCCAGTCCACGGAGTGCAGCTCCATGGGGCGCCACTCCTTGCTCACCCGCTCGCCCCGATCCAGGGTGTCGCGATAGTCGTTGACTAGCGTGGTGGCCAGCTCCGGCGCGATGGCTCCTTCGGCGATCAGCTGATCGGCGTAGATCTTGCGCGGGGTCGGGTGCTGCTTGATCTTCTGGTACATCAGGGGCTGGGTCGCGCTCGGCTCGTCAGCCTCGTTGTGGCCGTGACGACGGTAGCAGACCAGCTCGATCACCACGTCGCGCTTGAAGGTGTTGCGGTAATCCAGGGCAATCTGGGTCACCAGCACCACGGCTTCCGGGTCATCCCCGTTGACGTGCAGCACAGGGGCCTGCACCGCCTTGGCGATGTCGGTGCAATATTCGGTGGAGCGCAGGTCACGGATATAGGAGGTGGTGAAGCCCACCTGGTTGTTGATGACGATGCGCACCGTGCCGCCCACGCCATAGGCACGGGTCTGGGACATGTTGAAGGTCTCGGCAACGACCCCCTGCCCCGCGATGGCGGAGTCACCGTGGATGGTGATGGGCAGGACGCTGGAGCCGTCCTTGTCACCGCGACGGTCCATACGGGCACGCACGGAGCCGATGACCACGGGGTTGACGATCTCGAGGTGAGACGGGTTGAAGGCGAGCGCCAGGTGGACGTTGCCGCCCGGGGTGGCGAAGTCGGAGGAGAAGCCCATGTGGTACTTCACGTCCCCTGTGCCCCAAGATTCGCCGTGCTTGCCGGCAAACTCGTCGAACAGGTCCTGGGCGCGCTTGCCCAGCACGTTGATGAGCACGTTGAGGCGACCACGGTGGGCCATGCCGATGACGGCTTCCTTGCAACCCTGCTCACCGGCGCGGCGAATAAGCTCTTTGAGCATGGGCACCATGGCATCGCCCCCTTCCAGGGAGAAACGCTTGGCCCCCGGGAACTTGGCACCCAGGTATTTTTCCAGCCCTTCGGCGGCGGTCAGGCTCTCGAGGAAGCGGGTCTTCTCTTCGAGGGTATAGTTGCCCTTCCCTTCGATGGATTCCAGCCTGTCTTGCAGCCAGCGCTTCTCCTCGGTGGAGGTGAGGTGCATGTAGTCGGCGCCGATGCTGCCGCAATAGGTTTTCTTCAGCGAGGCATACAGATCGGAGAGCACCATGGTCTCGCGACCGATGGCGTAGGAGCCCACATTGAAGGTGGCCTCCATGTCTGCACCTTGCAGGTTGTGGAAGGCCGGATCCAGCTCGGCGACCGGCTCGCGCTGCCACAGACCCAGGGGGTCCAGGTTGGCGTTCTGGTGACCGCGGAAGCGGAAGGCGTTGATCAGTTGCAGTACGCGAACCTGTTTGGCATCCACCTGGGGATCGGAGACGGGAGCGCTGTAACGGGAGGAGTCCTTGGCCAGGCGGCGGAAATAGTCGCGAACCTGGGAGTGGGGTTGTTCTACTGCATGTCCGTTGACCTGGGGCAGCGACTGGAACAGGCTGCGCCATTCGTCGGCAACGGAGTCGGGGTTTTCCAGGAAGGATTCGTACAAATCCTCAATGTAGCTTGCATTCGCACCAGCCAGGTGAGATGACTCCAACCAGGCCTTCATCACGCCGTTATGCATTTCTATCCCTTGTACATCTTGTTCGCTGCACTGCAGCTTGTAGGGTCATAGCCATCCCGGGGCGGGATGGCTATCCAGAGGTCGGGCCCGGCGCAAGGCGCCCTGGCCCCGATACTACACGGCCCGGTTGAGCAACATCGACTTGATCTGACCGATGGCCTTGGTCGGGTTCAAGCCCTTGGGACAGACGTTCACGCAGTTCATGATGCCGTGGCAGCGGAACACGCTGAAGGCGTCATCCAGGTTGCCCAGTCGCTCACTGGCCGCAGTATCGCGGCTGTCCGCCAGCCAGCGATAGGCGGCGAGCAGGCCGGCCGGACCGATGAACTTGTCCGGGTTCCACCAGAAGGAGGGGCAAGAGGTGGAGCAGCAGGCACAGAGTATGCACTCGTACAGGCCATCCAGCTTGGCGCGCTCTTCGGGGGATTGCAGGTGCTCACGCACGGGCGGCAGTTTTTCGTCGTTGATGAGGAAGGGTTTGACCTTCTCCCACTGGGTGTAGAACTGGGTCATGTCGATCACCAGATCCCGGATCACCGGCAGACCGGGCAAGGGCCGAATGACGACCTTGCTGCCCTTCTTCAAGAGATCGGAGAGCGGCGTGATGCAGGCCAGACCGTTCTTGCCATTCATGTTGAGACCGTCAGATCCACATACCCCTTCGCGGCAGGAGCGGCGGAAGGCGAGCGTGGGATCCAGCTCCTTGAGCTGGATCAGTGCGTCGAGCACCATCATGTCGGAACCTTCAGGAATATCAAGACGATAATCCTTCATATACGGGACGTTATCAACGTCCGGATTGTATCTGTAGACAGAGAATGTGACGTTCATTGTGCTTGGCTCCGCAATCAGTAAGTCCGGACCTTGGGCGGGAACGCCTCACGGGTCTTGGGTGACATGTTGACAGCGCGACGGGTCATGGACTCGGTGTCCGGATGATAGAGGCTGTGGCACAGCCAGCTCTCATCGTCACGCTCCGGGAAGTCGAAGCGGCTGTGGGCGCCACGACTCTCGGTACGGAAGTTCGCCGCCACCGCGGTGGCATAGGCGGTCTCCATCAGGTTGTCCAGCTCCAGGCACTCGATGCGCTGGGTATTGAACTCCTTGGAGGTGTCGTCCAGACGGGCGTTCTTGAGACGCTCGCGGATGAGTTTCAGCTCGGCCAGCCCTTCTGCCATGGCATCCCCTTCCCGGAACACGGAGAAGTTGTTCTGCATGCAGCGCTGCAGGTCCTTGCGGATCTGGGCCGGGTCTTCCCCGTCACGGTTGTTTTCCCAGCGGTTGAAGCGCTCCAGTGCCTTGGCGATGTCGGCGTCGGTGGCTTCCACGCCGTGCTCCATCGAGCCAAGGGTCTCCACCAGGTGCATGCCGGCAGCACGACCGAACACCACCAGATCCAGCAGGGAGTTGCCGCCCAGACGGTTGGCACCGTGCACGGAGACGCAGGCGATCTCGCCCACCGCGAACAGACCGACCACCGGCACGTCATTGCCATCCTTGTCCTGGGTCAGGCACTGGCCGTTCACGCTGGTCGGCACGCCGCCCATCATGTAGTGGCAGGTCGGGATGATGGGGATGGGCTCTTTGACCGGATCCACGTGGGCGAAGGTGCGAGAGAGCTCGCAGATGCCCGGCAGGCGGGATTCCAACACCTCTTTGCCCAGATGATCCAGCTTGAGCTTGATGTGCGGGCCCCAGGGACCGTCACAGCCACGGCCTTCGCGGATCTCGATCATGATGGAACGGGCCACCACGTCGCGACCGGCCAGATCCTTGGCGTTTGGCGCATAACGCTCCATGAAGCGCTCGCCGTCCTTGTTCAGCAGGTAGCCGCCTTCACCACGGCAACCCTCGGTCACCAGTACCCCTGCCCCGGCAATACCGGTGGGGTGGAACTGCCAGAACTCCATGTCCTGCACGCCGACCCCGGCGCGCAGCGCCATGCCGACGCCGTCACCGGTGTTGATGTGGGCGTTGGTGGTGGACTGATAGATGCGACCAGCGCCGCCGGTGGCGAGCACGGTGGCCTTGGCCTTGAAGTAGACGACTTCGCCGCTCTCCATGTCGATGGCGGTACAGCCGACGATATGGCCATCCTGGTTCTTCACCAGATCCAGGGCATACCACTCGGAGAAGACGGTGGTCTTGTTCTTGACGTTTTGTTGATACAGGGTGTGCAGCAGGGCGTGACCGGTACGGTCGGCTGCCGCCGCAGTGCGGGCAGCCTGCTCGCCGCCGAAGTTCTTGGACTGACCGCCGAACGGACGCTGGTAGACGGTACCGTTGTCAAAGCGGGAGAAAGGCAAGCCCATGTTCTCCAGCTCATAGATGGCCTCGGGGCCGGTCTTGCACATGTATTCGATGGCTTCCTGATCACCGATATAATCGGAGCCCTTGACGGTGTCATACATGTGCCACTGCCAGTTGTCGTCGTGGGCATTGCCCAGGGCGACCGTGATCCCGCCCTGGGCGGAGACCGTGTGGGAACGGGTCGGGAAAACCTTGGATAACAGGGCGCAGCTCTTGCCGGACTGGGCAATCTGCAGCGCGGCGCGCATGCCGGCACCACCGGCACCGATCACGACCGCATCAAATTCACGAGTTGGAATAGTCACCTTACACACCCCACAGCACGACGAAACCAGTCATCACATAGACAAACAGCACCACCACCAGCACAAACTGCAGCGCACCGCGCAGTCCGACCGGCTTGATATAGTCGGTCAGCACCTGCCACAGACCGATCCAGGCGTGGATCAAGACGCATACGAGCGTCAGCAGGGTGAAGACCTTGGTGAAGGTGTTGGAGAAGAAGCCGGTCCACACCTCGTAGGTGATGTCGTTGAACGCGACAAAGCCAACCAGATAGAGGACGTAGCACGTCATGATGAGGGCGGTGGCGCGGATCAGGATGTAATCATGAACACCGCTGCGCCCGAAAGTTGCAGAATTGGTTACCATAACAGTACCCCCGCCAATACCGCCAAAACCGCGGTGATCACGAAGGCCACACGGGCACTCTGATTACCGGATTCCAGCTCTTCCCAATAGCCCATGTCCATGACCAGGTGCCGCAGACCGCCCACGATGTGGTAAGCCAGCGCGGTCAGGATCCCCCACAGCACGAACTTGACCAGGAAGTTGTCCATGATGGCAACGACCGATTCAAATCCTTCGGGAGAGGCGAGTGAAGTACCAAGCATCCACAGCAAGATGGCCAATGCCACAAAGGTGATGACCCCTGAGACACGATGCAAGATGGAAGCGATGGCGGTGACAGGAAAGCTGATCGTCTGTAGGTCGAGGTTTACAGGTCTCTGTTTGTTTTTCACGGCTTTGCCCACTCAGCTCCATTGAGCACGTTAGTTATTGTTTTCACACGCTTTGAGGGCGAGGAGTGGCATTTGTTAGGTTTTTGTTACCAAAACAACTCAGGAAAGCCAAAAATAACATTTTCGATATCACATCTGGCTTTGCGAAAGCGTTTCAAACACCGACGACCATCACCCACGTGGCGCAGTATATCGGCGGCCTTAACCAATGACAATCAAATAGCTACACAGAAAATCCAAAACCGTAAACCAGATCTCACAACAGCTTTAACAAGTCATTAATGAACATCCAGCAAAATTGACAAAGACATGGTTCTCTGGTTCAAATAAGGCGCTCCAGCCGCCGTGGTACGGGTAAGAACCTTTGCCAGCGTCATAACAGTCGTAATAAAGTAGGGCTGGAACCAAATTATAAAAGAGCAAAGGAGACGTGCTATGGCTGATAAGATAGCCACCCTACATCTGCCCGGAAAAGAGCCGGTTGAACTGCCGATCCTCTCCGGTACCGTTGGACCCGATGTGATCGATGTCAGAAAGCTGGGCACGCAAGGATATTTCACCTTCGACCCCGGCTTCATGGCCACCGGTTCTTGCAAATCTTCCATCACCTACATCGATGGCGACCAGGGTGTCTTGCTGCACCGCGGTTACCCCATCGCCCAGTTGGCCACCCAGGCCAGCTACCTCGAAGTCTGCTACATCCTGCTGTACGGCGAGGCCCCCACCAAGACCCAATATGCGGAATTTGAACGTCTGGTCACCCGCCACACCATGGTGCACGAGCAGATCGCCTTCTTCTTCCGCGGCTTCCGCCGCGACGCCCACCCCATGGCCGTCATGTGCGGCGTGGTCAGCGCGCTGTCCGCCTTCTATCACGACGCCCTCGACATCAACAACGAGGAGCATCGCGAGATCTGTGCCTTCCGTCTGCTCTCCAAGATGCCGACCCTGGCCGCCATGTGTTACAAGTACTCCATCGGCCAGCCCTTCATGCAACCGCGCAACGCCCTCTCCTATGCAGGCAACTTCCTGCACATGATGTTTGGCGTGCCGACCGAAGAGTACAAGGTCAACCCCATCGTCGAGCGCGCCATGGACCGCATCTTCACCCTGCATGCGGATCATGAGCAAAACGCCTCCACCTCCACCGTGCGTCTGGCCGGTTCTTCCGGTGCCAACCCGTTTGCCTGTATCGCCGCGGGGATCGCCTCACTGTGGGGCCCGGCCCACGGCGGTGCCAACGAAGCCTGCCTCAAGATGCTCGAAGAGATTGGCTCCGTGGATCGCATTCCCGAGTACATCGGCCGCGCCAAGGACAAGAACGATCCGTTCCGTCTGATGGGCTTCGGCCACCGGGTCTACAAGAACCACGATCCCCGTGCCACCGTGATGCGCGAAACCTGCCACGAGGTGCTTACCGAGCTGCAGATCAAAGATCCGCTGCTGGACGTGGCCATGGAGCTGGAGCGCATCGCGCTGTCCGACCCCTACTTCATCGAGAAGAAGCTCTACCCGAACGTGGACTTCTACTCCGGCATCATCATGAAGGCCATCGGCATCCCCATGTCCATGTTCACCGTGATCTTCGCCATTTCCCGTACCATCGGCTGGATTGCCCACTGGAACGAGATGCACTCGGACCCGGATCAGAAGATCGGCCGTCCCCGTCAGCTCTACACCGGTCAGCCCCTGCGCGAGTTCGTGCCCCTCGATCAGCGCTGAGCCCGATCTGTCATGGTTTGTTACAAAGGCGGTCATTGACCGCCTTTTCTTTTGCAGGTTTAATCGCGCCCTTTTACGCCAAGGACACTCATCATGAAATCTCCCCTGCTCCTCAGCTCCGCCCTCCTGCTCAGCGCCTGCCAGAGCGCCCCGACTACCGAAACCCTCTATATCCAGGACAAGTTGGCAGACTGCGTCGGTGTCGCCCCCATGAAGTGCATGCAGGTACGCAGTCAGCCGGGCGAGAACTGGAGCCTCTTCTATCAGCAGATCGAGGGCTTCACCTTCGAGCCGGGCTACCGCTACCAGCTGGAAGTGACCAAGGAGCAACTTACCGATGTGCCGGCCGATGCCCCTTCCTTGCGCTACCAGCTGATCAAGGTCGTGAGCAAGGAGCCGGTTCGCTGACGAGTCGCTGACAGGTGACCCGGTTTCGTTTGTGTGTTCTCTGGGGTATGCTGTCACCCCTTTTTGCCACGGTTTGAGTACGGACCCGACCCGCATCATGATCACGATCCGCACCATCCGCACGCCAGACTGGCCCGCCATCATGGCCATCCAGCACGAGTGTTATCACCAGTTCCAACCCGAGCCCCTCGAAGTGATGCAGAACAAAACCGAGCTGGCCCCCGCCTCCTGCTGGGTGGCCGAGCGTCAGGGCAAAGTGCTGGGTTACCTGCTCTGCCACCCCTGGCGTGCCCACCAGCCCCCGCCCCTCTCGGTGCCGATGAAGGCGCTGGCCGGTCACGACGAGTTCTATCTGCACGATCTCGCTGTCTCGAGCAAGGCACGCGGCCTGGGTGTCGGACAGCGGCTGCTGGCAAGGGCGCTCGCTTTCGCGAGCCATGCTGGATATCGCCATGCAGGCCTGGTGGCGGTTCAGGATGCCCCCGCCTTCTGGCGCAAGCAGGGGTTTGTGCCCGCCGACACCGGCAAATCGCTGGTGGAGTATGGTGACGGGGCGGTCTATATGCGGTTGCCCCTGGCAGACAACGGTCCAGAACCGAGAACCATCAGCAGAGTTCAATAAAAAGAGTTCAATAAAAAGAGTTCAATAAAAAGAGTTCAATAAAAAAGGCGCCTTTCGGCGCCTTTTTCTATGTCGTCAATCCGGTGAGCATCAAGCCTTGAACTTGCTGAACACCAGAGAGGCGTTGGTACCGCCAAAGCCGAAGCTGTTGGACATGACGGTATTGAGGTCGGCCGCTTCGTATTCACGCACGATGGGCAGGCCCACGGCTTTCTCGTCCAGATTCTCGATGTTGATGCTGGGGGCGATGAAGCCGTGTTCCATCATCAGCAGGGAGTAGACGGCCTCGTGCACGCCGGCGGCGCCCAGAGCATGGCCGGTCATCGCCTTGGTGGCGGAGAGCTTGGGTGCATTGCTGCCAAACAGGGTCTGAATGGCTTCCAGCTCCTTGGTGTCACCGACCGGAGTGGAGGTACCGTGGGTGTTGATGTAATCCACCTTGCCGACCCCCTGCATCGCCATCTTCATGCAACGCACGGCGCCTTCACCGCTCGGGGCCACCATGTCGTAGCCGTCGGAGGTCGCACCGTAACCGGTGATTTCGGCGTAGATGTGGGCACCACGGGCCAGGGCGTGTTCCAGCTCCTCGACCACCAGGATGCCGCCGCCACCGGAGATGACGAAGCCGTCGCGGTCCGCATCATAGGTGCGGGACGCTTTTTCCGGGTTGTCGTTGTACTTGGTGGAGAGCGCGCCCATGGCGTCGAACTGGATGGTGGAAGACCAGTCCAGCTCCTCGCCGCCACCGGCAAAGATGATGTCCTGCTTGCCAAGCTGGATCAGTTCCAAGGCGTGACCGATGCAGTGGGCAGAGGTCGCACAGGCGGAGCTGATGGTGTAGTTGACACCTTTTATCTTGAACGGGGTGGCAAGACAGGCGGAGGTGGTGGAGGACATAGTACGCGGCACCATGTAGGGACCCACCCGCTTGACGCCCTTTTCACGGGCGATATCGGCAGATTCGGAGGTGTTCTTGCCGGAGGCGCCGCCGGAACCGGTCACGATGCCGGTACGCTCGTTGGAGACCATCTCTTCCGGCAGGCCGGCATCTTCGATGGCCTGCTGCATGGAGAGGTAGGCGTAGGCCGCGGCGTCACCCATGAAACGCATGACTTTACGGTCGATCAGTTCAGACGGATCGAGTTTGATGTTACCCCAGACACGGCTGCGCAGGTTGTACTGCTCGAACTGCTCGGAATAGGTGATGCCGGATTTACCTGCTTTCAGGGAGGCCAGCACCTCTTCCTTGTTGTTGCCGATACTGGAGATGACGCCGATACCGGTGATCACTGCTCTTCTCATTAATTCATCTCGTCTGGAAAAACTGGCACCGAGTCTACCCGCTTTCGGCTGCCAAACTGGTCTGCTTTCACGTAGAATGCCCGCGATTTTGTGACGCGAGCCGAGGAAAACGTGAGTCAAACATCCTTACATCATGCCCGATTGGACTGGAACGAAGCGGGAACTCCAGTCTCCAGTGAGTTCGGGGATGTGTACTTTTCCAATGATAACGGTCTAAGTGAAACCCGCTACGTCTTTTTGCAGCAAAATCGACTGCCAGAGCGATTTTCGCACCACGATAGTGACAGTTTCGTGATTGGTGAAACAGGTTTCGGTACAGGACTTAACTTTCTGGCCACAATGGCCGCCTTTCTGGAACAGGCCCCCCTGTCCGGCAACGGATCCCGGCTGCACTTCATCAGCGTCGAGAAATACCCCCTTACCCAGGCCGATCTGCGCAAGGCCCTGGCCGCCTGGCCCGAGCTTGCCCCCTTGAGCCAGGACCTGATTGACCAGTGGCCGCTGCCGGTCTCCGGCTGCCATCGCCTGCTCTTTGCCGATGGCCGCATCCGCCTCGATCTCTGGTTTGGCGACATCAAGGAGATGCTGCCCCAGGTGCCCCACCCGGCAACCGGTCTGGTGGACGCCTGGTATCTGGACGGTTTCTCCCCTGCCAAGAACCCAGAGATGTGGACCCAGGATCTCTTCGACGATCTCGCTCGCCTCGCCCGCCCCGATGCCACCCTCTCGACCTTTACCTGCGCCGGTTTCGTGCGACGAGGGCTGATTGCCGCCGGCTTTGCCATGAAGAAGGTGAAGGGCCACGGCAGCAAGCGGGAGATGCTGGCGGGTGTTCGGGAAGGCAAAGTGCCGCAGCAGAGCATCGCACCCTGGTATGCCCGCCCCGCAGGGCGGGAGGGAGAGGTGCTCATCATCGGTGGCGGCATCGCTTCCGCCATGACGGCGCTCTCTCTGGTGGAGCGGGGTCGGCACGTCACCTTGCTGTGCGAAGATGGCGAACCGGCCAGCGGCGCCTCCGGCAATCGACAAGGAGCCCTCTACCCCCTGCTCAACGGCGAGCACGATGCCCTGTCGCGCTTCTATTCGCTGGCCTTTGGCTTTGCCAGAAACCGGCTGCTGGCCCTGGCAAAGCACCACCCCGTCGCCTTTTCCCTGTGTGGCGTCACGCAACTCGGCTACGACGACAAATCCGCCGCCAAGCTTGCCAAGATGAGCCAGGGCCCCTTCCCCCCCGAGCTGATGCACCCACTCTCGGCTGTGGAGGTTGAGCAGGTGGTCGGCCTGCCCTGCGATGCGGATGGCGTGAGCTATCCCCTGGGGGGCTGGCTCTGTCCGGCGGATCTCACCCGCGCCGCCATCAGGGAGGCGCAGGCCAGCGGGCGGCTGGAAGTGGTGTTCAATGCCGCTGTAACCCGCATTGCCGAAGAGGCCGATGGCTGGCACCTGGAGAGCCGGGATGGCCGCCAGTGGCGTGCCCCCAATCTGGTGGTAGCAGCCGGGCATCAGTTGCCAGCCCTTCTCCCCTTTGCCGAGCTGCCGCTCTATCCGGTGCGCGGCCAGGTGAGCCATGTGCCGACCACGGCTGGCTTGAGCGAGCTCAAGACCGTGCTCTGCTACGATGGCTACCTCACCCCGGCCCACAACGGCGCGCACTGCATCGGGGCCAGCTATGGCCGCAACCAGACCGATCTAGCTTACCGCACCGACGAGCAGGAGCAGAACAGGGCGCGGCTGCAAGCCTGCCTGCCGGATCAAACCTGGCCGGCCGAGGTGGATGTGAGCGGCAACCAGGCGCGGGTGGGGGTGCGCTGCGCCAGCCGGGATCACCTGCCGGTCGCCGGGCCCGTCGCCCGGTTGGCGGCGCTGGCGGATCATGACGTCAACGCCCCCGCGGATCAGCAGAGCGCGCTGCCCCTGCACGCCGGCCTCTACGTGCTGGGGGCGCTCGGCTCCCGGGGGCTCTGCTCGGCGCCCCTGTGCGGCGAGCTGGTCGCCAGCGAGATCTGCGGCGATCCCCTGCCGCTGGCCGCCGATCTGCTGGAGGCGCTCCACCCCGCCCGCTACTGGGTGCGAAGACTGCGCAGGGGCAAGCCACTGCGCGACTAGCCACCCAGGAGCCGGGGCTGCCCGCCTCCACCCCATTGGCGCACCAACAAAAAAACGGGCTCAATCAGCCCGTTTTTTGTGTTTCCCATGAGTGGCCATGGGCCTGTACACGTGTTATCAGCCAGCCCTGGGCCAGACGACCCCCAGCTTGCGCCCCTGATCGGTCTGGCTGGCCAGGGTGTCGAACCGCGCCCGGGTGGCCTCCAGCACCGCCTGCCCTGCCTGCCAGCCCTGATGCTCCAGGGTTGGGCAATCCCGGGTCACCGGCAACTGGGCGAGGCGCGTGCCAAGCTGGCTCACGCTCTCCAGCAGGATGTCCTTGTGACGGCTCTCGTAGTCAAACATGGCGGCCACCAGCTTGTCCCACTTCTGGCGCTCCTTCGCGGGCGCACGGGCCTTGTCCATCCAGTTGGGCACCCTGACCTGGATGCGGGCACGGACGCTGGCCTGCTCCAGCTCGCAGCGCGCCGCCGTCGCCTTCGTCTGCAACTGCCAGGAGAGCTGATAGCTGGCCTTGCCGATGTGCCCGTCCGCCTGGGTGGGCGACAAGGCGGTGATCTGGCGCATCACGGCCCCCACATCGGCCCCGGAGACCCGATAGAACTGGAAGTCGACCTTGATATCGGGGGCGACCTTCACACCGGCATAGTGGGAAGGTACAGCACCGATTGAGGCGGCATAAATGAGGGCCACCGTCACCCCTGTCTTGCTGAAGAGTCCCATCTGTCCGCGGCTTTGCTCCTTGTGAGTCCCGGCTTAATTTCAATTAATAATCAATGAATTAATAACCCGATAGGGAGATTACCCCTGATCCAGCCCCCTGTCATCCGCTCTTGGCACCCGGTTGCTGCAAACGTGCGAGTCATCACCCCGGCTCAGGCGGGGATTTGCAGTCGAGATCACAAACTGCCATCGAATGGATGGTGAAATACTCCTTAGTGGGTAATATCCGCAGTGTTTTTGTTGGCCGATACCGGATAGTCCAGCGCAACCCTCTGGTGAGCCCTGGCAGGCCACCCCCTCACTTCAACTCTTGGGAAGGTTTTATGATAGAACTCCTGATCGGTACCCTGGTCACCCTGGCCGTGGGTCGCTACATCTTCAAGGGCTACTCCGCCACCGGGGTACTGCTCAGCGGCGGCCTGCTGCTGCTGGCGATCACCGCCCTGATGGGCAAGGCGGTGCTGCCGGCGAGCGTCCCCTCCACCGGCCACATGGCCACCGACATCTTCGAATACGTGCGCTTCCTGCTGGTCGACAGGGGGGGTGGCCTCGGCATGCTCATCATGGTGCTGTGCGGCTTTGCTGGCTACATGAGCCACATCGGCGCCAACACCATACTGGTGAAGCTCGCGAGCAAGCCCCTCGGTGTCATCAAGTCCCCCTACATCCTGCTGGTGGCCGCCTATCTGGTCGCCTGCGCCATGTCGCTGGCGGTGAGCTCCGCGACTGGCCTCGGGGTTCTGCTGATGGCCACCCTCTTCCCGCTGATGGTCAACATGGGGATCTCCCGTGGCGCGGCAGCGGCGGTGTGCGCCTCGCCGGCCGCCATCATCCTCTCCCCCACCTCGGGGGACGTGGTGATGGCCGCCCAGGCCGCGAACATGGAGCTCATCGAGTTTGCCTTCAAGCTGACCCTGCCCATTTCCCTGGTGGCCATCGCCGCCATGGCGGTGACCCACTTCTTCTGGCAGCGTTATCTGGATCAGAAGGCCGGGGAGCACAACGCCGCGGTCGCCCCGAGCGATCTCGTCACCGACGCCCCCGGCTTCTACGCCATCCTGCCCTTCACCCCCATCATCGGTGTGCTGCTGTTTGACGGCAAACTGGGGCCCAAGCTCGACATCGTCACCATCATCGTCATCTGCCTGGTGCTGGCCGCCCTGCTGGAGCTGGTGCGCAAGCGCAACGGCCGCGAGCTGCTGGACGGACTGCAGGTGTGCTGGCGCAACATGGCCGACGCCTTCGCCGGCGTGGTGATGCTGCTGGTGGGTGCCGGGGTCTTTGCCCAGGGTCTGATGGGGCTTGGTTTCATCGCCAACCTCCTTGATCTGGCCCAGAGCTTCGGTACCGGCGGCATCGTCATCATGCTGGTGCTGGTGGTCATCACCACCCTGGCGGCCTTCACCACGGGTTCCGGCAACGCCCCCTTCTACGCCTTCGTTGAGCTCATCCCCCATTTGGCCACCAGCCTCGGCGTCAACCCGGCCTATCTGGTGATCCCCATGCTGCAGGCATCCAACCTCGGCCGCACCATCTCGCCGGTCTCCGGGGTGGTGGTCGCCTGTGCGGGGATGGGCAATCTCTCTCCGTTCGAGGTGGTCAAACGTACCTCGCTGCCGGTGGCCGTCGGCCTGCTGGTAGTGATCCTCGCCACCCAGATCATGGTTCCCGCCTGACTCTTTACCGGCCCGGCTGCCGCCGGGCTGGTATCCCCCCCACCCCATGCAGTAGACTCGGTGCTCTTTTTTCCTAAGGAGGACCGAGCCTTGAGTATGACGGTTCAACTTGCCCACTTCAGCGACTGCCACTCCCATTTCGATGGCGCCCCCATGCGCTTCTCCCCCGATGGCGAGTCCGAATGGCGCACCCAGTGCGGCGGCTATGGCCGCATCCTGACCCGGCTCACCGCCCTGCGCCAACAGGCCGAGGCAGCCGGCCAGACCTGCCTGCTGCTGCATGGCGGCGATACCTTCCAGGGGTCACTTTACTTCAATCGCTTCAAAGGGCGGGCCAATGCGGACCTGCTGGCCCTCTTGCGACCGGATGCCATGGTGATCGGCAACCACGAATTCGATCTGGGCAACGGGCCGCTGGTGGAGTTTTTGCGCCAGCTCGATTTCCCGGTGCTCGCCGCCAACATCGACAACCGTCAGGAGCCCGCCGATGCCCCGCTGCGGCTGCAGGGACTGCCGCAGCTGTTTGACGCAAGCCGCCCCTGGCACAAGCGCGTCATCGACGACGTGCCCTTCGCCCTGCTCGGCATCACGCTGCCGCAGATGGCCGCCATCGCGAGCCCCGATCCCCACACCCGTTTCCACGGTATCGAAGAGACCTTAAGCCGTGCCCTCGGCGAGATCAAGGCCGCCGGCATCCAGCACATTATCCTGCTCAGCCACCTGGGTCTGGCGCAGGACAAGCGACTGGCGACCCGCTTCCCCGAGCTCAGCCTCATCGTCGGCGGACACACCCACAGCCTGCTGGGGGATCTGGCGCCGCTCGGGCTCGACAGCGAAGGCAGCTATCCCCTCATGGTGAACGGGGTGGCCATCCTGCACGCCGCCCACAGCGCCCTCTGTCTCGGGGTGTGCGAACTCACCTTCGACGAGCAGGGACGCGTGTGCCAAAGCCGCGGCCAGCTGGAGTGGTTACCCTGGGATCCCTGGCCCTTTGCTTCCCCGCCTCCTGCGGGGCTGCACTTCTGCGAACCGGCCCCCGAGCTCGAGCAGCATCTGGCCAGACGCTATCGCCCCGAGCTCGAAACCATGGCCCGGCGCGTGGTGACCCGGCTCGCCGACCCGCTCCATCACCAGCGCCTGCCCGATGCCAGCCTGCCCGCCGGCAGCCAGGTCGCCCCCCTGGTAGCGAGTGCCATGCTGGCCAGTGCCCGCGAACAGGTGGGTCAGGTGGACTTTGCCCTGCACAATGCCGGGGGCGTGCGCTGCTCCCTCGAGCCCGGCCCCCTGACCGAAGCAGACGTTGCCGGACGCCTGCTGCCCTTTGCCATTCCCCTCACCCTCTACCGGGTGCACGGCCATGAACTGGCCGAGGCGCTGGAGGGGGCCATCGACAACGCCACCAACAACGGGGGGACGGGCAATGGCAGCGGCAGCTTCCCCTATACCGCCGGGGTGCGCTTCTGCTATCAGGCCGACAGGTCCAAAGGGAAGAGGATCACTCGCCTGGAATGGGAAGCCAGCCCGGGTCAGTGGCAGCACGTCGAGCCGGATGCCATCTATCGCGGGGTCTCCAGTGCCTATACCGCCTCCGGCAAGGAGGGCTACACGGCCCTTGCCCGCACCCTGACCCAGCACAATCAGGAGCTCGGCATCACCCTGGCGGATGCCTTCCTGCGCTGGGCACGCCACCTGCCGGAACTCAGCCCTCTGCCGGCCCTGGTGGAGTATCACGGCCAGTGAATCTGACACCGGCCCATCCCGGGTCGGTGCCGCCTTTCCACCGCATAGGGGAATCCTGATCCGCTCCCAGGCGCAGGCCCCCTACCATGCAACCTCAGGCTATGACGCCCGACTGCGCCAGCCCTGTCTTGTGATGGGGCCTGCAACTGCAGCCAGAGGCGTGAAAACGATACTTTTACGAATTATTTCAGGTGCCTACACTTCTTCCATTGCATCGTGCAGCCCGGCTCGGCAAGATAAGCCCGCTTTTTCAGTCTTTCCCGCAGGAACAGGTCACCCATGAATCATGCCATCCGCTTTACCCCGCACCGCCACAATCCCGGGATCAGGCCGTCGGTCATCTTGCTCACCGCCCTGATGGCTCTGCTGTTCTGTCTGCGCAATCCGCTGTTCCACGGCATGGCCCCGGGATTTGATGCCTCCCTGTTTGCGGTGATGGGCAAGATGTGGAGCGAGGGGGGCGTACTCTATCGGGACATGATCGACATCAAGGGTCCCATGATCTTCGCCCTCGATGCACTGGGCTATGGCCTTGGTGGCTTCTTCGGGATCTGGCTGCTGGAGTGGGTGCTCTGCTGGCTGGGCCTCATGGCGAGCTGGCAGGCTTTTTCGCAGCTCGGGCTCTCGGTGCGGGCGCGACTTGGCAGCATGCTGGCCCTGCTGGCGCTCTACAGCACTCGCTACTACTACGGCAACATGACAGAGGACTGGACATTCCATCTGGCCCTCATCGCCCAGTGGGCTTTCATCACCATGCTGCTGGACAAGCGATTCAGCTGGGGACCGGCCCTGGTCGCCGCACTCACCTTCGCCATCGTGGCCTGGATGCGCACCAACAACGGCGCCTTCTGGGGGGCCTGGTATCTGGTGCTCTTCTGTCACTGGTGCCTGCGCGAGCAGTGGCGCTGCGCCTTTGCCCTGCTCTTTTCCAGCCTGCTTGGACTGGCTCTCGTCGGCGGTCCGCTCTATGCCTACTTCCAGCACCACGACGTGCTGGCCGAGTTCAAATACTACGCCTTCGGCATCTTCTTTGAAGGGAGCTACGGCAACGGTTTCTCTCCTGAGGTAGGCGCCGTCGGTCTGCTGCGCACCGGCCTCATCATGCTGCTGCCCGCCTTCCTCGTCCTGATGCTCGGGCGCCGCCAGGAGTGGTATCTCCCCGCGCTGTGCGCCACCCTCCTGGGGGTGCTGTTCACCCTGATCGCCAACTCGGTCTCCGGCCATGTGTTCGATCACTATGACGTGCTCTATCTGCAACTTGGCCTGCTGCCGCTCGCCTGCCTGCTGGACAGAAGCGAGCAGCGATCCGATGCACTGGGGCTGCTCTGCATCTCCCTGGTGGTGCTGACCGCCAGCTGGCTGCTGGCCCAGCAGCTTGGTTACGGGTGGAGCACCAAGGAGTGGTCTCTGGAGCGGGTGCGCGAGGTGCTCGGCAACAGCCTGCTGTGGGCCTTGCCCGTGCTCATTCTGGTCCCGCTCTGGCGCGCCTGGGACGTGCGAAGCGCCACCCCCTGGCTCGCCTCGCTGGCCATGCTGGCGCTGCTGGTCAACAACGCCTGGGAAGGCAATCTCAAGGGCAGGCCGTTCAATCCCCCCGCCCAGGTCAGGGTTGACCGTATCCTCGCCGAGACGGCGCCTACCGACAAGATCTGGGTCGATGGCATCCAGCCGCAATACTACCTCTGGACCGATCGCCAGCCGGCCTCCGCCTATCTGTTTTTTGCCAACGTCAACCCGCCCTACGATGTGCGCGAGCGGGTGCTGGCTGACATCCAGCGCCAACAACCCAAATTCATCATCGCCAAACCGGAACGGGTGGCACAGGAGCTCAAGACTCCGACCTCCCCCTCCCACCTTGCCTTCTACCAGTATCTGGCAGGTCAGTATGAAGAGGTGGACCCGGGCCTGTACCGGCGCCGCTAATCAGGCACACAGAAGGGGCCATCCTGGTGATGGCCCCTTTTCGTTGTCGTCATAAAGAGGGGGCCGACCATGTTCAAGGCGCCCCATCCTGACTACAATGGCGCTCTTTTTTGCGGCAGAGGGAAGAATCATGGCGGAGCTGACTTATCTGGGGGGCTATCCGGAGCCACTCAAGGCTCAGGTGCAGCAGTTGATTGCGACGGGCAAACTCGGCGAGATGCTGGCCAAACGCTACCCGCAAACCCACCTCGTCCAGAGTGACAAGGCGCTGCTCGCCTATACCATGGAGTTGAAGAACCGCTACCTGAAAAGCTCGGCGCCACTTTCCAAGGTGATCTTCGACGGCAAGATCAACGTGATCAAGGATGCCCTGGGACTGCACACCTATGTCAGCCGGGTGCAAGGCAGCAAGCTCAAGGCCAAGAACGAGATCCGCATCGCCGCCCTGTTCAAGGAGGCCCATCCCGCCTTTCTCAAGATGATAGTGGTGCACGAGCTGGCCCACCTGAAGGAGAAGGATCACAACAAGGCTTTCTACCAGCTCTGCCAGCACATGGAACCGGACTATCATCAACTGGAGTTCGATCTCAGGCTCTGGCTCACCTGGCGTGATATCGAGCGTACCACCCGCTGATCCCCTTGCAAGGAGGCAAGATGCGCCCATGGCACACACCTCTCCAGTCCGTTCGCCATGGGCACTGGTTGCTCCCGGGGCTGATGCTCTGGCTCTTCTCACTGCCGCTGTCGGCCACCGAACGCTGGCAGCGTGATGACTACCTTGTCCAGAGCTTCATGGAAATCGCCATGAAACGGGAGTATGGCCATGAACAACAGGAGCACTTCTCCCGCTGGCCGGGCCCCGTGCGTCTCAAGCTCGTCAACGAATTCGGCGACAAGCCGCTGCAGGCCGAGGTCGTCAAGGTACAGACCCGTCACCTGAGCAGGATCACCGGTCACCCCATCGAGATTGTCAGCGATAACCCCAATCTCACCCTCATCATGACCCGGCACAAACAGATGGCGAGCTGGGCTGCGCGCACCATGCGCCAGGACGAATCGGTGCGCATCGCCCTCAAGGAGGGGATTTGCCTGGCCAATTTCGCCACCAACGCTCGCTACGAGATCACCCGTGCCACCATCATCATTCCGGTGGATTACAGCCGGGCAAAGGGCCGTTTTCTGGATTGCGTAGTGGAAGAGTTGAGCCAGGTGATGGGACTGCCCAACGACTCGGACAAGGTGTTCCCCTCCATCTTCAATGACAACAGCATCGACAGCTTTCTGACCGGGCTCGACTACGTGTTGCTCAGGCTTGCCTACCACCCGGCATTGCAACCGGGGATGACGGCGGACGAGGTGCGCGCGGCGCTCCCCGTGGCCCTCAAGGCACTGCGCGTCAATGGCGACATCGCACAGGCCACCCAACGGGTGCAGGTCGACAGCCTCAAGCGCTGGGCGGGACTCTGAGCGCAGCCAGAGACATTACTCTTGCGCCTTTCGCCTTTCGCCTTTCGCCTTTCGCCTTTCGCCTTTCGCCTTTCGCCTTTCGCCTTTCGCCTTCATGGTCATGCGCTTACCCCATCAACGCAACACGCAGCCCATGGCTGCGTGTTTTGAAGAGCGGTTCGGCAAAGCCGGTACAGGGATCATCATCCGGCTGGAGGTTCCTCCTCGCGCCCTGGCGGATCACGACGATGTTTGCCGCTGAGAGCTTATCTTCAGGCCTCCAGAGCCTCTTCTTCCGGCATCCAGCTATCAGCGTTTTCCCACACCTCCTGCACCATGGCTTCGGCCAGCTCCTTGTCTTCCTTGCTGGCGCGACTGACCGTCAGAGCCATGGCACTACCCGGTGCCACCCGCACATGCAGATCGGGAAAGCGCTCACCCAGTTGCTTGAGCAGCTCCTGGCGCAAGGCCTCCATGGTCGAGGTGGGGATCTGGTGTTTTCTGTCGATGATGATTTCCAGGCGCATAGGGTACGTCTCCATGATAATTAACTGTATTTTTATACAGTAATCTTGAAAAGTAAAGATGGTGGCTGCACATAGGCCCTCACCGTCCATGCCTGCTCGCTGACGATGTGCAGCCGAACGACCCCGATTTTCCCCCATCGCTGTCATCATGGAAAAAACAGTTGATATTGATTCTCATCCATCGCATCATCCACCTAATGTTATAACATAACAAAAGAGGCAATCATGCGCCCCCATATTCACCCTGAATACCGTAAGGTTCTGTTCCACGATCTCGCCAGCAATACCTACTTTCTGATCGGCTCCACGCTGGCCACCGATCGCACCAGAGAGTGGGAAGATGGCAACACCTACCCCTATGTGACGCTGGATGTCTCCAGCGCGTCCCACCCCTTCTATACCGGCAAACAGAAGCAGGTCGGCAAGGAAGGTCAGGTCGCTCGCTTCGGCCAGCGATTCGGTCAGTTCTTCAGCAAAGGAAAAGAGAAACAATGAAAGTCCTCGCCTCCCTGAAATCCGCCAAGTCGCGTCACCCGGACTGCCAGATCGTGCGTCGGCGCGGCAAGTTGTTCGTCATCTGCAAGAGCAATCCCAGGTTCAAGGCTCGTCAGGGCTGATTGCGCATCCGCCCCTCATGGATAACAAAAGCCCTCGTCATGAGGGCTTTGTCATCTCTGGGCTCTGCTCACAGCGGGGTGGCGCACTTGCGGTACTCGGTGGGGCTGACCCCTACCCGCTTTCGGAACACCCGCGAGAAGTAGAGCTGATCGTCATAGCCCACCTGCTGGCCTATGGTGGCGACCGACAGCGGCGTGGTCTGCAGCAGCAGCTTGGCCCGCATGATGCGCTGATCCTCGCGCCAGCGCACTATGCTCACCCCCACCTGCTCGCGAAACAGGTGCGCGAGGCGCGAGGGAGACAAGAATACCTGCTCCGCCAGCGCTTCCACCGAGATCTCGGCCGAGAGGGACTCGCTCAGGATCTGGCACGCCTCGTGGACCCGGTGATCGATGGCGGGATAGGCATTCTGGGACGATGCCTCGTAGCAGCGGATGAGCAACCGCTCCAAGAGGTTCATGGCCAGTTGCTCCGACATGGGCCGCAGCTGCTTGTGGGTCTCCTCGATGTCGAGGAAGAGGGCGTCGAATTCGGTGAGCAGCTGGTTGTCCGCCAGTTGCAGTCGCCCCACCTGCTCCGTCACCTGGGGCCACTTGAGCCAGTCAGTCCAATAGGCCCGCGGCCGGAAATAGACCCAGCGGTGATACCACTCCCGGGCATCCGGCGCCCGGCCGTAATGGTGCACCGCCGCGGGTGGAAAGAGCAGCAGGTCCCCGGGTTCCACGGTGAAGGCCTTGTCCCCCTGAAAGATCTGCCCCTTGCCCTTGATGGTCAGATTGACGATGAACCCCTTCATGCCGTGGGGCCTGTCGATGGTGAAATCCAGCGCGCTCCCCTGCTCGATGGGAGTCATCCCCGAGACCAGGAAGACGTCGAAGGCGTAGCCAGGCAGCAGGGGATTGAGTTGTTTCGGCTTCTCTTTTTGCATCGAGGACATGGCGGAAAACAGGGTTTCGGTAAAAAAGTCGACATGGGCCATTGTAGAGATCCGGCGTAGGAACCCCCTATGTTCGCAAGCTGTTCGTTGTGAAATTGTTGAACTGGCTCACAGCTTGCCGGGGAAAACACCGGGCCGGCGCGAGGCCGGCCCGGTGACGAGGAAAGACATCGCTCAGATACGGGCTTTGCGCACCTGCTTGTAGCGGTCGAACAGCACGGCGGCGAGCAGGATGAGGCCACGCACCACGTACTGGGCAAACGGGGAGATGTTGAGCAGGTTCATGGCGTTCTCCATCAGCCCCAGGATCAGCACCCCGGCGATGATATAGGATATCTTGCCGATCCCCCCCTTCATGGAGACCCCACCCAGCACGCAGGCGGAGATCACCACCAGCTCGAAGCCGATGGAGGTCATGGGCTGACCCGAGGTCAT
Organism: Aeromonas sp. QDB63; assembly: GCF_027707425.1. Classification (NCBI taxonomy): domain Bacteria; kingdom Pseudomonadati; phylum Pseudomonadota; class Gammaproteobacteria; order Aeromonadales; family Aeromonadaceae; genus Aeromonas; species Aeromonas sp. QDB63. Next base: position 39,247 of record NZ_JAPCIS010000024.1, on the reverse strand, counting down.
GCGGGATGCGAGGATGATGCCGGCGAGCGAGGCGATGAGCCCGGTCATGGTGAAGATGATGATCTTGGTGCGCACCACGTTGACCCCGGCCAGACGCGCCGCCTCCTCGTTGCCCCCCATGGCCAGGGTATTGCGCCCGAAGGTGGTCTTGTTGAGCAGCAGACCGAACAACACGAAGCAGACAGCCGTCAGCCAGATGGGCGTCGGGATGCCAAGCAGGGCGGAGTTGCCAAGCTCGAAGAAGCCCTCCTCCACGATGCCCACCGCCTTGCCGTCGGAGATGATGTAGCCCACCCCGCGCGCCATCTGCATGGTGGCAAGGGTGGTGATGAGGGCGTTGATCTTGAATTTGGCCACGACGATGCCGTTGATGAGGCCAAAGACAAGGCCCACCGAGAGACCGGCCAGAATGCCGAGGGGGATGCTCTCGGTGGCGTTGATGCCCACCGCGCAGGCAACCCCGGAGCAGGCCACCACGGAGCCCACCGACATGTCGAACTCGCCGGAGGCGAGGCAGAACAGCATGCCGCAGGCCACCATGCCCGACATGGAGACGGCAAGCCCGAGCCCCCGCATGTTGATCAGGCTGGCGAAGTTGGGGACCAGCACGCAGGCGAGCAGGAACAGGATGGCGAAGATCACCAGCATGCCGTACTGATCCCAGATGCGGGTCAGTTGCAGGCGGGTACCGCTCGCCGCGGTGTCGTTGGCGGCTTGGCCGACCGAGGTCGTTGTTGTCATGGTATTTCTCCTGAAAATTCCGGGTGCTATCTCGTTGCGGTCAGCAGATCAACGGGCCGGCATGGCCAGATTGAGCGCCTTGACCTCGTTGGCCTCGTCGTGGGAAAGCTCGCCGGCGATCTCCCCCTCCCGCATGACCAGGATCCGATCCGCGATGCCCAGCACCTCCGGCAGCTCGCTCGAGACCACCACCACGGCGATGCCCACCTTGGCCAGATCGTAAATCACGTTGTAAATCTCGTTCTTTGCCCCGACGTCGATGCCTCGGGTCGGCTCGTCGAGCAGGATCACTTTCATGTCTTCCGACAGCCAGCGCCCCAGAATGGCCTTCTGCTGGTTGCCGCCGGAGAGGTTCATGATGGCCTGCTGGGGAGACGGGGTCTTGACCCGCATGTCGCGGATCCGCAGCCTCGCGTTCTCGTCCTCCCACTTCTGGTTGATCCAGAAGCCTCCCCACGCGTGGTGGCGGCGGGCGCTGATGTTGATGTTCTCCTGCACCGAATGGATGGGGATGATGCCAAGGGCCTTCCTGTCTTCGGTGCAGAGCATGATGCCGCTGCGAATGGCGTCGATGGGACTCTGAATGACCACCTGTTTGCCAAACACCGATATCTCGCCCCCTCGAGGTGTCTCGGCGCCGAAGATAAGCTTCATCAGCTCGCTGCGCCCGGCCCCCACCAGCCCGAAGATGCCGAGGATCTCCCCGCGTTTCACCTCGAGCGACACCGGCGCCTTGAGGCCGGGTCCCATCAGGTGCTCCACCTTGAGGCCCGCCTCGCCAAGCGGCCTTGGGCTGTAACCATAGATGTCGGTCAGTTCGCGCCCCACCATGGTCTTGACCAGCAGATCCCGGTCCACCTCGGCCATGGAGGCGAAGGTGCGCACGAACTGGCCATCCTTGAACACCGTGATGGCATCGCACAGGGCGAAGATCTCGTCCATGCGGTGGGAGACGTAGAGAATGACCTTGCCCTCGTCCCGCAACTGGCGGATGACCCGGAACAGCTGCTCAATCTCGCGGGACGACAGGCTGCTGGTCGGCTCGTCGAAGGCGATGACGCTGGCGTCCCGGGTCAGGGCCTTGGCGATCTCCACCATCTGCCACTGACCCAGGGACAGGTACTTGAGCGGCGTCTCGGGGGAGACATCCATCCCGAGGCGCGCCAACTGCCTGGCTGCATCCTGATAGAGCTTCTCCCGATCGATGACGCCGCGCCGGGTCGGCAACTGCCCCAGGTAGATGTTCTCCGCAACGCTCATTTCAGGGACCAGGTGCAGCTCCTGATAGATGATGGCAATCCCGCTCTCAAGGGCATCGACCGTGTTTTGGAACACTTTCTCCTGACCCGCCAGCTTCACCACCCCGCGGGTGGGCGCCTGAAAACCGCTCAGGATCTTGAGCAGGGTGGACTTGCCGGCCCCGTTCTCTCCCATCAGCGCGTGTACCGTGCCCTGCTGGCAGGCGAAGGAGACGTTCTGCAGCGCCTTGACGCCGGGAAACTCCTTGCTGATGCCGCAAAACTCCAGATATGGAACTTGATTCATGAGATGACTCCAGCCAGCCGGCACGGCGCACTCCGCCATGCCGGCATGGGTATCAAGGGATGGGGATCACAGCCCTTTCTTTTGCAGCTCGGCCTTGAAGTTGTCGCGGGTGATGAGCACCACGTCGGTCACCTCGGTGAACTTGGCAGGCTCGGCGCCGTTGACGACCCAGTCATGGAGCATCTGGATGCTCTTGTAGCCGTGTACGTCCGGGCTTGGCAGCAGGGAGCCGAGGAAGCCGGTGGCGCTGGACTTGGAGAGCTCGTTCACCGCATCCACCCCGTTGATGCCGATGCCGATGACGTTCTCCGCTTTGAAGCCCTGTCCTTCGGTGGCGCGCACGCCGCCGAGCACGGTGTTGTCATTCATGCCGACGATGAGCCAGTTCTTGACCTCGGGGTGTTGCACCAGCATGGAGTTGGCGGCATCCAGCGCCCCCGGAATGTCGTTGCTCTTGGTGGGCGCGCGGAAGATCTGGCCCTCGGGGAAACCGGCGGCCTTGAGCGCGCCCAGGGAGCCCTCGACCCGGCGGCGGGCGGTGTCGAGCTCGTCGGCGGTGATGGCGAGCACGGCGGTGCTCTTCAGGTCCCACTGGCGTTTTTCCATCTCCTTGTAGAGCTCCTGGCCTTGGCGTTCACCAATCTTAGTGGCGGCCATCATCACCAGCGGCACTTGCTCCATGGGCTGGCCCTTGGCATTGACGAACTGGTCATCCACCGTGATGACCTTCAGATCCATGCTGTTGGCCTTGGCCATGATGGCGGCACCGAGTTTGGGATCCGGGGTACAGATGACGAAGCCCTTGGCGCCATTCGCCGCCAGACTGTCGATGGCATTGAGGGTCTTCTCGCCATCGGGGACGGCTATCTTGATTACCTCGAAGCCCAGATCCTTGCCCGCCTTGTCGGCGAAGTTCCACTCGGTCTGGAACCAGGGCTCCTCGGGCTGCTTGACCAGGTAGCCCAGCTTCAGCGCTTCGGCCGAGAAAGCAGAATTTGCCATACCAAGGGCGAACCCCATCGCGATCATGCCTTTAACGATTTTGTTCATGCGAATGTCTCCAACGGTTCTATCAATCCATGTATCCACGCAGTGCTGCTCGTTGAGTCAATCAAGTCGCAGCCATATAAAAACATGCTTAAACAGGACGTTATTGTTGTTGCTGGTTGAGCGAACCAAGTTGTAATCGTTTTCACAATTAAAAATGGAGAGCAGGATCACGCAATGAGATTGCAGCCATTTCGTCTATATAATTAGCAATTTCGTCACATATTGAATTTTAGAGAGCCGTCACCCTGTCGCACTGACAGCGTTAAAATCCATATTTCCAGCAGCCAATGGCTAACCGCCCCTCCTGCCCATCTCCTATGGTTCCCCCCAGTCACCCCTCATTGATGGTCAGGAGCACTTATGTCTGAGCACATCGTCATCGGACTCGATTTCGGCAGCGACTCGGTCAGGGCACTCGCCGTGCGCTGCCAGGACGGCGCCGAGCTGGCGACCCATGTCGTCTATTACCCGCGCTGGCAGGCAGGCCACTACTGCCAACCGGTCAACAACCAGTTCCGCCACCACCCCCTCGACTATCTGGAGTCCATGGAGCAGGCAGTGGTGGCGGTGGTGAGCCAGCTCACGCCGAGTCAGCGTACCGCCGTGCGCGGCATCGGGGTGGACAGCACCGGATCCACCCCCGCCCCCATCGACAGAGAGGGGCGCGTGCTGGCCCTGCGTCCGGAGTTTGCCGACAACCCCAATGCCATGTTCGTGCTGTGGAAGGATCACACCGCCATCGAGGAGGCGGAGGCCATCACCGCCCTGTGCCACGGCGGCCAGTTCCCCGACTACAGCCGCTACATCGGCGGCATTTACTCCTCCGAGTGGTTCTGGGCCAAGATCCTGCACGTCTCCCGAGCCGATGCCGCCGTGCGCGCCGCCGCCTGCAACTGGGTCGAGCTGTGTGACTGGGTCCCCGCCGTCCTGAGCGGCACCCAGGCCCCGGCCACCCTCAAGCGCGGGCGCTGTGCCGCCGGCCACAAGTCCCTCTGGCACCCGAGCTGGGGCGGCCTGCCCCCCGCCGACTTCCTCAATGCCCTGGATCCCCTGCTGACGGAGGATCTCGACTTCCCCCTCTTTACCGACAGCTGGACCGCCGATCTCCCGGTCGGCACCCTGACCCCGGAGTGGGCGGAGCGGCTGCACCTCTCCTGCGAAGTGGTGATTGCCGGCGGCGCCTTTGACTGCCACATGGGGGCGGTGGGAGCCGGGGCCGGCAACAATGCGCTGGTGAAGGTGATCGGCACCTCCACCTGCGACATCCTGATCGCCGACGAAGCCACCATTGGTGATCGGGCCATTGCCGGGATCTGCGGCCAGGTGGATGGCAGCGTGGTGCCGGGCATGGTGGGGCTGGAGGCGGGACAGTCCGCGTTCGGTGACATCTATGCCTGGTATCAGCGCCAGCTCGGCTGGCCCCTGGACAGCCTCGCCGCCCAGTATCCGGAGCTTCGCACCGCCATCGAGCGCCACAAGCAGGCCCTGTTACCCAGCCTCGCCGCCGCCTGGGATCAGCAGCGCGACCTGGCGCACCTTCCGGTGGTGCTCGACTGGTTCAACGGCCGGCGCACCCCCTATGCCAACCAGCGCCTGCAGGGCACCCTCACGGGGATCAACCTCGGCACCGATGCCCCCGATCTTTTCGGCGCCCTGGTGGCCTCCACCGCCTTCGGTGCCCGCAGCATCATGGAGTGCATGACCAGTCAGCAGGTGCCGGTGGAGCAGGTGATCGCCCTTGGCGGCATCGCCCGCAAGTCCACCACCGTGATGCAGACCTGCGCCGACGTGATGAACAGGCCTATCCAGGTGGTGGCCTCGGATCAGTGCTGCGCCCTGGGGGCGGCCATTTTTGCCGCCGTGGCGGCCGGGATCCATCCCGATGTGGCCAAGGCCCAGCACCACATGGCAAGCGCCGTGGAGCGCACCCACCAGCCACACCCCGAGCGGGTCGCCGAATACGAGCGCCTCTACCAGCGCTACCTCGCCTGGGGCGCTGCCGCCGAACCCCTCTACAACCGGGGGGTACCGGCATGAACCTCAAGACCCTCAAGGAGCAGGTGCTCGCCGCCAATCTGGATCTGCCGCGCCATGGCCTGGTGACCTTCACCTGGGGCAACGTGAGCGGCATCGACCGAGAGCGCAATCTGGTGGTGATAAAGCCAAGCGGCGTCAGCTATGAGCGGATGCGGGTCGAGGACATGGTGGTGCTGGATCTGGCGGGCAAGCAGGTGGAGGGGGACCTTCGCCCCTCCTCCGACACCGCCACCCACCTGGTGCTCTATCGCGCCTATCCGGAGCTTGGCGGCGTGGTGCACACCCACTCCACCCACGCCACCGCCTGGGCCCAGGCGGGGCGCCCCATCCCCATTTTCGGCACCACACAGGCCGACTACTTTCACGGCGAGATCCCCTGCTCCCGCCTGCTCACCCCGGGCGAAGTGGAGGAGGACTACGAGGGGCTGACCGGTCATCTCATCGTCGAAACCCTCAAGCAGACCCCCATCCTCACCATGCCGGGGGTGCTGGTGGCCAACCACGGCCCCTTCAGCTGGGGCAAGAGCGCCGAGGATGCGGTACACAACGCCGTGGTGCTGGAAGAGGTGGCCCGCATGGCCTGGCTCACCGGCCAGATCAACCCGGGGGCCCGCCCCCTGCCCGATTACCTGCTGGAGAAGCACTACCAGCGCAAGCATGGCAAACACGCCTATTACGGCCAGACAAAAGCCTAAAAGAGGACAAACTCATGGAATTGATGAAACAGCTGGAAGTGTGGTTCCTGGTCGGCAGTCAGCACCTGTATGGCGCCACCACATTGAAGCAGGTGGCCGATCACGCCCACACCATCGCCAGCCAGCTCAACGAGGGGGCGAACCTGCCCCTCAAGATAGTGCTCAAACCCACCGGTACCACCCTGGATGAAATCAGCGCGGTGGCCCGGGATGCCAACCACGACGAGCGCTGCGCCGGGCTCATGGTGTGGATGCACACCTTCTCCCCCGCCAAGATGTGGATCCCGGCGCTGAGCCAGTTGCAAAAGCCCCTGTTGCAGTTCCACACCCAGTTCAACCGGGATCTCCCCTGGAGCGAGATCGACATGGACTTCATGAACCTGAACCAGACCGCCCACGGCGGGCGCGAGTTCGGCTTCATGGGGGCCCGCCTGCGGCTGCCCCGCACCGTGGTGGTGGGTCACTGGCAAGATGAAGAGGCCAGACAGAAGATTGGCAACTGGATGCGGGTTGCCGCCGCCATCCACGACAGCCGCCACCTCAAAATCGCCCGTTTTGGCGACAACATGCGCAACGTGGCGGTCACCGAGGGCGACAAGATTGAGGCCCAGATCCAGTTCGGCTATCAGGTGAACTACCACCCGGTCGGCGATCTGGTCAAGGTGATCGACGCCGTGCCCGAGAGCGACATCGAGGCGCTGCTGGCCGAGTATGAGGCGACCTACACCCTGACCGAGGCGGTGCAGGCGGGCGGGGGGCTTCGTGCCTCCCTGTATGAGGCGGCGCGCCAGGAGCTGGGGATGAAGAAGTTCCTCACCGACGGTGGTTTTGGCGCTTTCACCACCACCTTCGAAGATCTCTATGGTCTGCACCAGCTGCCGGGCCTCGCCTGCCAGCGCCTGATGGAACAAGGCTTCGGTTTTGGGGCTGAAGGGGACTGGAAGACCGCGGCCCTCTTGCGCACCCTGAAAGTGATGGGCGCAGGCCTGCCGGGAGGCGCCTCCTTCATGGAGGACTACACCTACCATCTGGAAGCGGGCAACAACCTGGTGCTGGGAGCCCACATGCTGGAAGTCTGCCCCTCCATCGCCGCAGGCAAACCCGTGCTGGACGCCCAGCACTTAGGCATAGGCAAGAAGGCCGATCCGGCCCGCCTGCTGTTCGCGGCCCCGGCGGGCAAGGCGGTCAACGCCAGCCTCATCGATCTCGGCAACCGTTTCCGCCTGGTGGTCAATCAGCTGGAAGTGGTGGACCTGCCAGAGGCCATGCCGAAACTCCCGGTGGCCAGCGCCCTGTGGAAACCCCTGCCGGACCTGCAGACCAGCGCCGAGGCCTGGATCCTGGCGGGCGCCGCCCACCACTCGGTGTTCACCCAGGCGGTGGACATCGAGCAGCTGCGCACCTTCGCCGACATCATGGGTATCGAGTTTGTGGTCATCGACGAGCACACCCGCATCCCCGCGCTCAAGGAGCAACTGCGCTGGAACGAGGTCTACTACAAGATCTGCCAGTGACCCTTTAATCGGCCAGCGGCCATCACCATGACAACAGCCCCGCCCGCGGGGCTGTTTCATTTCGCGTCCCCTCAGGGATGACCCTCCCCCTCCAGCAGCCAGTGACAGACCCGCTGCACCCCGTGGCGCTGGCTGTCGGGCCGGGCGATCAGGGCGTATTCGTGATCCGTCTCCAGCACGGGGGCGAAGGGAGCGACCAGGGCGCCGCTCTCCAGCTCCTCGGCCACTATGGTGGGATCCCCTAGAGAGAGGCCAAACCCCTGCAAGGCGGCATTCATCGCCAAGTCCAGGGTATCGAACAGCTGCCCCCCCTGGGGCTGCCAGGGGATGTCGAGGAAGGCGGCAAACCAGTTGCGCCAGTCCCGCCTATCGGCGCTGGCATGGATGAGGGGCAGCAGGGGCAGCTCGTTCAGGTCGCGCTCGAACAGACGATGCTTGGCAGCAAACGCCGGGGCGCAGACCGGGGTCAGCCGTTCCCGAAACAGGGGCTGGCTGTGGGGATAGCGCCCCAGGCAGGGCTGGTAGACGATGGCGAGATCGAAGGGCTCCCGGGAGAAGTCGATGCCATGGCTGTGGCTGCCACGCACCTCCACCGCCTCCCCCTCGAACGCCTGCAACCGCCGCAGCAGCCAGCGGCTGGCGCAGGAGGGCACCTTGATGCTGATCGCCTGCTCGTGGGGCAGGGCCTGCAAGGCGCTGAGCCCCTCCCCCATGCGGGCCAGCCCTTCACGAACGAAAGGCAGCAGCCGCTCGGCGGCGGGGGTCAAGGTGAGGCAACGGGTGCCGCGCACGAACAACAGGTGGCCCAGGCGCGCCTCCAGCTGGGCGATCTGCTTGCTCACCGCCCCCTGGCTCACGCACAGCTCGTCGGCGGCCAGGGTAAAACTCAGGTGGCGGGCAGAACACTCGAAGACCTGCAGGCCATAGAGAGGCAACTGAGTACGCGGCTGGGTAGACAACATGACAAGCCTCCATGCTTGAGAAAAACTCATGCGTACCATGCCGAATAATCCGTTGTCCGGCAAGCCTTGGGGGGGCTAAAAAGGGACCTCTTTCACACACGCAGGTGACGGCCCCATGTCCATCCCCCAGGTTTCCAGCAAACTGCCCCAGGTGGGCACCACCATCTTCACCGTGATCGGGGATCTGGCCGCCCGCCACCCCAGCATCAACCTCTCCCAGGGGGCGCCGAGCTTCCCCTGCGATCCCGAGCTCATCCGGGTGACCCACGAGGCCATGCTGGCCGGTGAAAACCAGTACGCCCCCATGACGGGGCTGCCTGCCCTGCGCGAACAACTGGTGGCCAAGATTGCAGCCAGCTACGGCCATCACTATGACGCGGGCGACGAGATCACCATCACCGCCAGCGCCAGCGAAGCCCTGTTCTGCGCCATCACCGCCCTGGTTCACCCCGGCGACGAGGTGATCATGTTCGAGCCGGCCTTCGACAGCTACCGCCCCATGATCCAGTTGCAGGGAGCCACCCCTGTGGTGATCGCCCTCAAGGCGCCGGATTTCGCCATTCCCTGGGACGAGGTGGCCGCCCGCATCACCCCCCGCACCCGCATGATAGTGCTCAACACCCCCCACAACCCCACCGGCACCGTCTGGCAGGCAGGGGATCAGGAGCGCCTCGCCCGCCTGGTGCGCGGCACCGACATCCTGATCCTCTCGGACGAGGTGTACGAGCACGTGGTGTTCGACGGCGCCCTGCACCAGAGCGTCATCCGCTATCCGGAGCTGGTGGAGCGCTCCGTCGCCGTCTTCTCCTTCGGCAAGACCTTCCACGTCACCGGCTGGCGGGTGGGCTACTGCGTGGCTCCCCGTCCCCTGATGGAGGAGATCCGCAAGGTGCACCAGTTCGCCATGTTCGCCGCCGACACCCCCATGCAGTACGGCTTCGCCCACCTGTTGCAGCAACCGGCCCACTATCAGGGGCTGGCAGCCTTCTACCAGCGCAAGCGTGACCTGCTCGCCTCGGCCCTGGCGGATTCGCGCCTGACCCTGCTCCCCTCGGCGGGCAGCTTCTTCATGCTGGCGAGCTACGAGCGGGTAAGCGACGAGCCCGACAGCCTCTTCGTGCAACGGCTCATCCGCGATCACGGGGTCGCCACCATTCCGGTCTCCGCCTTCTATCACGACGGCACGGATCAAAGAGTCATCCGTCTCTCCTTCTCCAAGGATGACGACACCCTGCTGGCGGGCGCCGAGCGCCTGTGCGCCGTCTAGGGGGCACCATGGATTCACTGCGCGTTGCCGTCCTCCAGATGGTCTCCGGGGATGACCTTGACCACAACCTGGCCCAGGCCGAAGCGTTGCTGCGTCAGGCCGCGGCCGAGGGGGCCGAGCTGGCCCTGCTGCCCGAATACTTCTACCTGATGCCGGTCGATGAGCGGGCGCGAGTGGCCCTGGCAGCCCCCGTTGACGATCACCCCCTGCTTGCCTGGGTACAGGGGCTGGCCCGGGAGCTCGGGCTCTGGATCCTGGCCGGCACATTGCCGCTTGCCAGCCACGAGCCCGGCAAGATGCACAACAGCAGCCTGCTCATCGACCCGCAAGGGCAGCTCGCAAGCCGCTACGACAAGCTGCACCTGTTTGGCTTTTGCACCGGGCAGGAGCAGTATGACGAGGCCGCGACCATGACCCCGGGCCGGGAGGTGGTGAGCCATCCCCTGCCCTGGGGCGTGCTGCGCCTCGGGATCTGCTACGACCTGCGCTTCCCGGAGCTGTTTCGCCTGGGGCCAGCCCCCGATTTCATCGCCCTGCCCGCGGCCTTCACCCACACCACCGGGCTCGCGCACTGGGCGCTGCTGCTGCGGGCACGTGCAGTGGAGAACCTGGCCTTCGTGTTTGCCAGTGCCCAGGGGGGACACCACCCCGGTGGGCGGCGCACCTTCGGCCACAGCATGATCATCGATCCCTGGGGCCGGATACTGGCCCAGGTAGAGGAGGGTCAGGGCATGGCCATCGCCACCCTGGATCTGGCGGCACAGCGCACGGTGCGCAGCCAGTTGCCGGCCCTCACCCATCGCAAGATAGCCGTCGGCCCTTGAGGCCGGCACCCTTTAGCACGCTAGGAATGACACCACACTTCAAGGGACTGACCATGAAACTCAACACACTGATGATGCTGATGGCCCTGGCCACCGCCGGCCAGGCCGCCGCCAAACCCCTGGTGATCGCCACCGATGCCACCTATCCCCCCTTCGAGATGGTCGACAGCAACGGCAAGCTCGGCGGCTTCGAGGTCGATCTCGCCTATGCCCTGTGCGCGGCCATGAAGACCGAGTGCGAGGTGATCAACCAGCCCTGGGATGCCCTGCTGCCCGGCCTGCAGGTGCGCAAGTACGACGCCATCATGTCCTCCATGAACATCACGGACGAACGGCGCCAGAAAGTGGACTTCAGCCAGGTCTACTACATGATGCAGAACCGCTTCGTGGGGCGCAGCGACAAGGCAGCCGACTTTGCAGACGATCCGGCCCACTTCAAGGGCAAGGTGATCGCGGTGCAGGAGGGCACCCCCCAGGACAACTTCATCACCGCCCGCTATGGCGAGGTGGCCAAGATCAAGCGCTACGTCAACGCCCAGTCCCCCATGCTGGATCTGCAGTCCGGCCGCGCCGACTACACCTTCGGCAACATGGTGCAGTTGAAGGTGGGCTTCCTCGACAAGGAGATGGGCAAGCAGTTCGCCTTCGTCGGTCCCCAGTTCAACGGCACCCAGGACAAGATCCTGGGAGAAGGGGTGGCGGTGGCCCTTCGCAAACACGATGACAAGCTCAAGGCCCGCTTCGATGCCGCCATCGAGAGCGTCAAGGCCGACGGCACCTTCAACACCCTGCTCAAGAAGTACCAGCTCGAAGATCTGCTCTGATCCCGGCATGCCAGCCCCCTGGACAGTTGCAAGGGGCCACGGCAACAGGGCGGCCATTGGCCGCCCTGTGTCGTTTTCCCGGCCTCTCGCCGTTATTGGGCCAGGCCCAGGTGCCCGGCAATCTCCTGATACTGGGTCTGGTAGTTGTCGTCGAAGTGGTGGGAGCCCGGCAGGGTCACCGTCGTCACGTTCGGCTGCTGCAAGCGCGGACAGAGTTTGACCGGGGAGTCGTCCTCCGCGCCCTGCACGCAGAGCAGCGGCAGAGTCTGGATCCGTGTCACCTCCGGCAGGGTGGGATAGCGGCCCCCCTTGTCGTGCACCACCATGTCGCTGACGTGGATCTCGAAATCCGACGCCGTCGAGGGGGAGAGCATCACGGCCCCCGCTAGGCTGTCGCGATAGGCTGGCGGCAGACGATTGATGACGAAGGGCACTATCTCGGCACCAAAGGAGAAACCCACCAGCAACCAGCGCTGGCGCCCCCAACGGGACTGGTACTCGGTGAGGATGCGCACCAGATCCGCCGTCGCCTGCTCCGGCGTCTTCTTCTTCCAGTAATAGGAGAGCGAGCTCCAACCCACCACCGGCATGCCGTGGGCCTGCAACTGGGCGCTGAGCCCCTTGTCCAGCGCCGCCCAGCCGCCATCCCCGCTCATGAAGACCACCATGGGGGAAGACGAGGCTTGCGCCACCGGCAACTCCACCAGCCCCAGATCCGCGCCGATCCGGCCCGGCTGGGCGGCCACTGCCGGCAAGGTGAACGAAGAGACGAAACAGCAAATCAACAGCAACAACATGGCTCTCATGGGCCAACTCCTATTTCTTCATGAGCCCGAAGGGGCCGCGACTGATGAGGGAGACGAGGTGGGTCAGGGTGCGGGGCAGCACCAGATGACCGGTACAGAGCAGGTAGCGGGGCTCCCACCTTGGGCCGAACTTCTCCTTGTAACGCCGCAATCCCTGGAAGTTGTAGAAACGGCTGCCCCGGGTGAACAGGGTGTTGCCAAGGCGGGCCCAGTAACCGCCGAGGGGGTTGTCGTTGAAGCCCGACATGGGGGCCATCCCCAGGTTGAAGCTGGCATACCCCTCCTGCTTGCCCCACAGCAGGAGCTCGACAAACAGGAAATCCATGACCGGCGCCGCCCCTGTGTCGAGGCTGTAGCGCATCAGATCGATGGAGAGGCTCTCCTTGTTGTCGCTGATCCAGAGGTTGGCAAACCCGACGATCTGCCCCTCCCGCCGTACCAGCGCCATCGGGTTGAGGGTGAGGTAGGCGGGATCGAAACTGCCCACGGAGAAGCCCTTCTCCCTGCCCTGCTTGCTGTGCAGCCAGCTGTCGGAGATCCCCTTCAACTCGGGCAGCAGGGGGGCAATCTCACCGGGGGCCACCACCTCGAAGCGCAGCCCTTCCCGCTTGCCCTTGGCGTGGCTCTGGCGCAGGTTGCGCAGGCGACTGCCGGCAAGATCGAAGCTCGGCAGATCCACGATGGCCTCCTCCCCGAGCTTGAAGGGGATGAGCCCGAGATCCAGATAGACAGGCAGATAGCGGGCCGACACCTGGTAGAAGACAGGGCTGACGTCGTGCTCGTCACAGCGCTCGCGAAACTGCCAGAGCAGCTCCTCCACCAGGGAGGGCTGACCGACGGGATCCCCCATCACTATCCAGCTGCTGCCCTCGGCCCCGTACATGAGGAAGGCCTCGCCGCTGGGGTGGAACAGCAGGGACTTGTCCCCGAGCTGGGCCAGGTAGCCGTGGCCTCCCCCTGCCCGCATCACCAGCCCATGGGCACGGGAGAGCACCTCGGCATCCGGCTTGCAGGCGGCGAGGCGCAAGGGCGCCAGCAGATGGGCCACCCCGACCACCGCCAGCACGCCGATGACACTCCCCATGGCGCGCAGGGCACGGGAGGCGGCCCCGGGCCCGTGGGCCGAGACGTGCAGCCAGAGGGAGGGGTCGTACTCCACATGGCGGTAGGAGAAGAGCAGCAACCACAAGGCCCCCAGCAGCACGGCTCCCACCGACATCAGCCAGGAAGGGGTAAACCGGGCGTGAAGCAGGGAACCCTTGCGATAAAAGAGGGAGTGGCAGGGGGTGATGATGAGCAAGAAGCCCCCGATCAGCAGGGCCGACTCCCAGTCAAACCCCTTGAACAGGGAGAACAGCATGCCAAGTCCCAGCAGCCACTGGGTGATCCTGAATGCCCCGTCATGACGGCGGTAGAGGCTGTGGGCCAGCAACAGCAGCAACACGCCGCTGACGCTGCCGAGCACATGGGAGAGCTCCAGCAGGTGCAGGGGCAACACCTCCAGGAAGGCTTCGATCCGCCCCCTCATGGTGGGGATCATCCCGGAGCAGAGCAGCAGGGTACCCGCCGCGAAGGTACCCATGCTCACCAGGGCGGGCACAAACTCCCGGGTCGCCATCATCACCCCCTGCAGCCGGTGCAGGCGGGCCCGCTGTTGCAGCAGCTCCTGACCTGCGAACAGCAGCAGGGCACAGAGGAAGGGCAGGAAGTAGTAGACGCAGCGGTAGATAAGCAGGGAGGCGAGCAGCTTGTCCACCGGCAGATAGTGGGTGAGCAGCAGGCTCATGCTCGCCTCGAAGACCCCGATGCCCCCCGGCACATGGGCCAGCACCCCGAGCAGACTGGAGAGCACGAAGGCACTGAGCAGCACCGGATAGGGCACGCTGCCCGATGGCAGCAGCACATAGAGCACGGCGGCGGCGGCCATCCAGTCAAGCAGGGCGATAAGCAGTTGCAGCAGGCGGTATCTGATGCGCGGCAGGAACAGCGGGTGTCCGCGCCAGACCAGGGCTGCCCCCGGCCACACCAGATATGCCAGCACCGTCAGCAGGGCCAGGCCCCCCGCCAGTTGCAACAACCCGGTCGCCCAGCGGGACCAGTCCATCAGCAGGGCCGCCCCCTGCCCCAGCAGCAGGGCACTGCCCCCCCAGCCCAGCAGACCGAGGAAGAAGGTGATGGAGCAAAAGAGGATCACCCTGGCCACCTCCCCGGTGCCAAGCCCCAGGGAGGAGTAGAGCCGGTAGCGTACCGAGGAGCCGGTGAGCAGCGCAAAGCCCAGGGTGTTGGAGAAGGTGTAGGCGATGAAGGAGGTCATCCCCACCTGCTGCCAGGGCAGGCGTTTTTCCAGCACCTTCAGGGCCAGCAGATCATAGCAGCAGAGGCAGCCATAGCTGAGCAGGGTGAGCAGCAGGGCGCCCCCCAACTGCGGCAAGGGTTGTGACCAGATGGCCTGGCGGATGTCGTGCCAGTGCCACAGGTGGGTCAAATGATAGAGGACGGTCAAGGCCGCCCCCAGCAGCAGCAGGCTGCACAGGGGGCCTATCCAGATCAACAGCTGACGCCGCATTCAAGATTCCTGTCAAAAAGCGTGGAGAAAGAGAGCCTCCGAAAGCGGGCGGACAAGGCGCCCTCCCGGAGTGACTCCCCCACAGGCAGCGCGTGACGCCGCACGTTCACGGGGGCAATCCTATGATTTACCAGGCCCTGCCCGCTCGCCACTTTTCTTCTGTAACCTTATGTACAGGCAGACAAAACATCCCCGTCCGGGATAGAGGCAGGAGACGCCATGACACCCTCCCCCCTGATAAGACGCTTCCCCCAAAACGCCCAGGGGCGCGATCTGGCCGTCGGCGACATCCACGGCCACTTCGCCCTGTTGCAGCAGGCCCTCGACACCCTGAATTTTGATCCCGCCCGGGACCGTCTCTTCAGCGTCGGGGATCTGGCGGATCGCGGGCCCGAGTGCAGCGAGGTGATCCACTGGCTGGCCAGGCCCTGGTTTCACCCGGTCTGCGGCAATCACGACGACTACGTCTGCCGTTACGAGAGCTGCGATCGGGAGAACTGGATCCGAAACGGCGGCGGCTGGTTTCAGCAGCTGACCCCTGCCGAGCAGGCGGCGTTCGCCGTCCACTACCGCAGCCTGCCCCTGGCCATAGAGGTGGCCACCCCGGCCGGCCCGGTCGGGCTGCTTCACGCCGATTGCCCCTTCTCCACCTGGCAGGGGCTGCTGGACCAACTCGATGCAGGGGTGAGCGGCGGACGGCTTCGGGCCATCAAGAACGTATGCCTCTGGTCAAGGCGCCGTATCGAACGGCTGGACGAGGGCGGGGTCGCGGATCTCGCCGCCCTGGTGGTGGGCCACACCCCGGTGAGGGTGCCGGTGCGCCTTGGCAACGTCCACTACATCGACACCGGCGGCTGGTATCCCGAGGAGGGCGGCTACTTCACCCTGCTGGACCTCAATACCCTGACTCCTCACTTTCCCCTGCCCTGAGCCGGACCGATGGGATGACCAGGCTCACGGACAACGCCCACTGCCCATTAAAGCGCCAGGCGAACGCCCCGGACTTCGCTCTGCCAGCGCGATGGTTTACCATGCAGGCAATTGCGGTGCATGGCACCCCCACCCAGGCGCCAGGCGCCGCCGTCATCGGATACTCCTTTCGAGCAACATGAGCACATCAGCGCACCCGGCCAGCGGGCCCACGTTCTACTTCCACGTTTTGCAATACCTCTTTTTTAATGCTTTGATTTGCATGGGCTTATGGCTTTAATGCCGGTGAGGTTGGTACACAATTGGGACATGGTGAAATTTGAGGGCATTGCTACAGATAGCAACGCTGTTCGTGTGAGTAACTGAAGGGTCAGGACTTCATCCGCTTTGGCCGCAAAAAAACCAGTAAAGCCAGTCCGCTGTTTCATATGTGAAACACAACATGCAGAAGTTCGTGACCATAAACAGCAGAAGTTCAATTTGTAGTTATATTTCAATGCATTGCAGTAGAATTCAAACAAAACCAAACGAGTCCTCAATGCTCATCTCTGTAGAAAGCACCAATCAACAGCCCATAGACCAACCGCATTCGGCCATCCCGGCCCAGCAATAGACCGAACAATATCTCGCCGCTTGCCGGGTCGACCCCATGCCAGAAACACCAAATGGCGCTTCCGCCACATCCTGCCTAGCTAGTTCTTACGCTTAGCTGCGAGAGATGGGTGAGACCTGTGGGAAACGCCCGATGGCACGATTGATGCGGCATGATGGTTTACATTTACACGCAGGCTAGCACCACCAGCCCATGACTGATGGGTCGATAGGTTTGTTGATGCTTGCGCAGTTCGATAATCCCTGTTGGCGCTGGTCATCAATGGCATGGGGGCAAGAAGAGTGACCGAGCAAGCCATCAGGTCCCTCCTTGCGATATCGAGTGAGCCACTTGTCAGTTGCTCGGATAGTGACTCGGCAGCGTGATCCGCCTCTTCAACACGCAGGCCCTGTTCAAGGACGCGCCGGACAAGAAGCTGTCGACCAAAGACGGTTAAGTGGACATTTTTATGGTTGTTCACTCGCACATCTCCGACGATTAGTTTGGTTGGCGCCTCCAATTCTCCGGTAATGCCCCGAGTGAACAACCTGCAGAGAGATCACAGCTAGGGAGACCATATTACCCCCGATATACAGAACCCCCGATGTACCACATCGGAGGCTCTTGGTGATTAGAAGATGCTCAGAGCATATGAACGGAGGCGGTGTTGGTGGTACCGCTCGGTACCAGGGCACCGGAGACCATGACAACCACGTCACCCTTCAGACCCATGCCGCTGGCCAGCGCCGCTTCTTTACCGATGCGATAGAAATCGTCGGTGGAGGCGATGCTGTCAACTACGTGAGCAACCACACCCTTGGTCAGTACCAGCTGGGCAGCGGTCTTCTTGTTGGTGGTGATGGCCAGGATCCAGGCTTTCGGGAAGTACTTGCGGATGGCCTTGGCAGATTTGCCGCCTTCGGTGGCAACCACGATCAGCGGGGCGTCCAGCTTCTCGGAGGTCTCTACCGCGCCTTTGCAGACTGCTTCGGTGATGCGCAGCTTGTTGCTGTCGTTGGCAGCGGACAGGTTGGACGGCATCACGGCATCGGTACGCTCGCAGATGGTGGCCATGATGGTCACGGCTTCCAGCGGGTACTTGCCCTTGGCGGACTCACCGGACAGCATCACTGCGTCGGTACCGTCCAGGATGGCGTTGG
This sequence comes from Aeromonas sp. QDB63, assembly GCF_027707425.1. Taxonomy (NCBI): domain Bacteria; kingdom Pseudomonadati; phylum Pseudomonadota; class Gammaproteobacteria; order Aeromonadales; family Aeromonadaceae; genus Aeromonas; species Aeromonas sp. QDB63. The sequence goes on along the minus strand of NZ_JAPCIS010000024.1, from coordinate 21,734 downwards.
CCACGTCGCCGGCTTCGGCGCGGGTCGGACGCGGGTTCTTGATCATGGAGTCCAGCATCTGGGTGGCGGTGATGACCACTTTGCGGGCTTTGTTGCACTTCTCGATGATCATCTTCTGGGCGAAGATCACTTCTTCAACCGGAATTTCTACACCCATGTCGCCACGAGCAACCATGATGCCGTCGGAGACAGCCAGGATCTCATCGAAGTTGTCCAGGCCTTCCTGATTTTCGATCTTGGAGATGATCTGGATGTTCTCGCCACCGTGGGCTTTCAGGTGCTCACGGATTTCCAGCACGTCTTCTTTCTTGCGAATGAAGGAGGCTGCAACGAAATCAACGCCTTGCTCGCAACCGAAGATCAGGTCGCGCTTGTCTTTCTCGGCCAGGGCCGGCAGCTTGATGGAGACGCCCGGCAGGTTGATGCCCTTGTTCTCGCCCAGATCGCCGTTGTTCAGTACTTTACAGATGACTTCGCGCTCGGTGATCTCGATGACGTCCAGGCCAATCAGGCCATCGTCAACCAGGATGCGGTTGCCGACGCGCAGGTCGTTGGTGAAACCGGCATAGGTCACGGCGACTTTGTCTTTGTTGCCAACCACGGTCTGGTCGGTGGTGAAGGTGAAGGTCTGGCCGGCGACCAGGGAGACGTCGTTGCCGCCTTCGAGCTTGATGGTGCGGATTTCCGGACCCTTGGTGTCCAGCAGGATGGCTGCGTGCTTGCCGGTTTCGGCCATGACAGCGCGCAGGTTGCTGATGCGACCACCGTGCTCGGCGTAGTCGCCGTGGGAGAAGTTCAGGCGCATGACGTTCATGCCGGCGTCCAGCATCTTGGCCAGCATTTCTTTGGATTCGGTCTTGGGACCGATGGTGCAGACGATTTTGGTCTTTTTCATGTCAGTCTTCATGGTGCTGTTGTCATCTCTTCAATGTGAAATAGTCAGCGGGTCGGGGCAAAGGCGGCCAACGCCGGCAGTCCTCTGCCCTCCCGATCAAACAGGGCCTGGTTCTCCCAACCATTACCGAGGGGTTCGTCTATCCCGAGGAACGCCATGCCAGCCTGACTGGCCCAGCTGTCACCGGTGACCCGGATCCAGCCCGGCTCCCAGTAGACAAACCCGAGCCCGAGCCGATCCGGCACTGCGGCAATAGCGGCACGCAGGGCATCGAGAAACGCCAGTTGCCCCTCGGGCGTCGCAGCAAACCCGCCGCGCACGGCCTCCTGCTCACCGAAGGCATTGCGAACCGCGTCCTGGTTGACGGTATCGTGCCCATAGGCGGTCTCAACCACCAGCAGCGGGAGTCTGATTTGGGTGGCAAGGCTGTTCATGGTGCGCGAGAGGTCACCCAAGGATCCGTGCCAATAGGGGTAGAAGGAGAGACCCACCAGATCGAACGGCACATCGCGCGCCTGCATCGCCTTGAACCAGCGCAGGCACTGAGCCTCATCCCCTCCTTCAGCAAGATGCAGCATCAGTCGTGGGGTGATCCCCCCCTCGCTGCCAGCGCGGATCCCGGCGATGGCCGCCTTGAGCAGCTGGGCCAGTCGATCGAACCCCTCCTCTTCTTCCTGCCGGTGTAGTTGCCCCAGCGGCCACAGCATGCCGTTATTGAGTTCGTTGCCGACCTGTACCATTTGCGGCGGCACCCCAGCCTCGCGCAGGCGCTGCATCACGGCGGCGCTGTAATCGTGCAACATCGCCGCCAGTTCTGCTTCCGACTTGCCTCGCCAGGTCCGTGGCGTGTACTGCTTGCCCGGATCGGCCCAGAAGTCGCTGTAATGAAGATCGAGCAACCAGGGCAAGTTGAGAGCACGGCTTCGCTGCGCCAGTGCAATCACCTTTTCCAGATCATTGTTGCCACCACCAAAGGATTCCCCCTTGGCCGAGCGGGGCTCGACCCACAGCCTCAGGCGCACCAGGTTGAGGCCACGCTCGCGCATCAGGGTTAGCAAATCCCCCTGTCGCGTTTCGTCCTGATAGTGAACGCCCAAGTGCTCGAGTTCGGCCAGGGTGGAGACATCCGCCCCTCGGATGGCCAGGTTGTGAGGAGCGGCTCCAGCCCCTGCACTGATCGCTCCCAGCATGACCAACAGTGGCCAGCTCAGCGGGAGGTACATGCTAGTGTTGCTCCGGCTCGTGCAGCTCGAACCACTGACCGAGCTCGCGGCGCAGGTTGTCCGAGCGCTTGCCGAAGATGGCCTGCACCTCGTCACCGATGATGATGACGCCGATGGCACCGAGACCTTGCAGCGCCTCGCTGTCGACCTGCTGCAAGGCATTGACCTTGACCCGCAGCCGGGTCAGGCAGGCGTCAAAGCTCACTATGTTGTCGTGCCCACCAAAGGCAGCGATGAGCGCGGTGATGGCCGCCTCGTCCAGCCCGGAGAGCGGCGCCTCGGTCGATTTTTCCTCCTTGTGGCCGAGGGCGGCGGCGAACAGCCGCTTGAAGTCCTGCATCTTGACCATTTGAATCTCCTAAACATAAAAAAGAGGGCGAAGCCACTGGCTCCGCCCCGCAATCAACGGGCGCGACGCAGCACTCGGCAGCCGAATGGAGGCAGCACCAGCGAATCGCTCAGCGCCTCACCGCTCACCATGTCACTGTGACCACCCGGCAGAGTGACAAGGCGCTCGGCGTTGGCGAAGTTTTGCACGAACACGAACTCCTGCTCACCATCGCTGCGACACTGAGCTGTGACCCCCTCCGGCAAGGCTGGCAAAGCACGCGGCAGGGCCAGGGTCTCGATGAGATGGCCAAAGAAGTCGCGTTGGAACGCCAGATCATTTCGCGAGGCGACATAATAGGCGCGACCTGTCCCGTGCTCGTTGACCGTCACCGCCGGACGTCCGGCATAAAAGTCACCGTCATAGCTGGCCAGGGCCCTCGCGCCTTCCAGGTGGATGAGATCGCAAAGGTGAGTGACTTCGTAAGGGCCGCAGAGTCCGGCTTCGTTGCCAGCAAGACCCGAGACGGCGTTACGTTCCTCGTCATAGAGACCGTCTATCTCCTCTGCCCAGATCCCAAGGACCGGGCGCAGCGGCCCTGGGAATCCCCCCAGGTGACAGAGATCGGTCTCGTTGACGATGCCGCTCCAGTAAGTGGTAACAAACTGCCCACCTCGTTTGACAAAGGCGTCAACCCGTTCGGCAAAGCCATCGCGCACCATGTAGAGCATCGGGGCGATAACCAGGTCATAACCATCCAGCGCGCAGTCGGCATTGATGACATCCACCGCAACTCCTGCCTCCCAAAATGGGCGGTAGTGCTCGGCTACCGTCTTCTCGTAGAAGAGGCCGGCATTGCGCGGCCCCTGGGCATTGTCCATGGCCCAACGGCTCTCCCAGTCGAAAATGATGGCCACTTTGGCCTCGACGCGACTGCCAGCGACCTCTTGCAACTTGGCCAGGATCTCGCCTAGCGCCTGCACCTCGCGGCCCACCCGGGTATCGATGTGACCAACGTGATCGACCACGGCGCCGTGGAACTTCTCGACCGAACCACGGCTCTTGCGCCACTGGAAGTACTGCACCGAGTCGGAGCCGTGGGCTACCGCCTGCAAGGAGGAGAGGATATGCATTCCCGGCTTCTTGAGCTTGCTGATGGGCTGCCAGTTGGTCAGGCTCGGGGTCGACTCCATCAGGAAGAAAGGTTTGCCTCCCTTGAGAGTGCGCATCAGGTCGTGATACATGGCGGTGTACGCCGCCAGGGTCGAGTCATCGCCACTGTTGTGCCAGAGGGGGTAGCTGTCCCAGGAGATGAAATCGATCTCCTTGGCCAACTGCCAGTAGTCATAGTCGTAGAAGTACTCCATGAAGTTGGTGGTGGCCGGCAGGCTCGGGTTGGCCGCCTTCAAGGGCTTGATCTCCTCGGCACAGAAATCGCTCACCTGGGCGGTATTGAAACGCTTCCAATCGAGGTTTAGGCCGTGGATCGAGCTCTCGCCGATGGGAGACGGGGATTCGATCTGTGACCAGTCGGTGTAGGTATGGCTCCAGAAGCTGCTCCACCAGGCGTGATTGAGCGCTTCTATGCTGCCATAACGAGCCTTGAGCCAGTCACGAAAGCGCTCCTGACAAAGCTCGCAGTGGCACTCGCCGCCATACTCGTTGGAGATGTGCCAGGCGATGACACCTGGATGATGGCCGTAGCGTTCGGCCAGGGCACCGTTGATAGCGCGCACCTTGTCACGATAGACAGGCGAACTCATACAGTGATTGTGACGGCCACCGTGCAGTGCCTTCACACGTTCCTTGCTGACCCGCAGCACCTCGGGATAACGCAGGGAAAGCCAAGCCGGGCGAGCACCACTTGGTGTGGCGAGGAAAACTGACACACCGTTTTCGTGCAAGCGATCGAGCACCGTATCGAGCCAGCCGAATTCATAGCGCCCCTCTTGTGGCTCCAGGGAAGACCAACTGAAGATGCCGACCGACATCACATTGCAGCGGGTCTGCTTCATCATCTCGAGATCGCGCTCGAACACCTGGGGATCATCCAGCCACTGATCCGGGTTGTAATCAGCACCATGCAGCAGAGCGGGCACCCGTTCACTGAGCGGGGGAAACTTGAACATCACACATCTCCTAAAACGAGGGGGCGCCGGCCATGGCCGGTCGCCCTATCGGTTGAAACCGGGTCAGTTGAATACCTTGATCGAGGGGAGCACATGGCCGGAGCAGTCAAACAGCGCCTGGTTCTCCCGGGCATTGCCCTCTTTCCAGTCGTCGTTGTTGTACTTCATCCCAGCCTTGGTGGCCCAAGTGGCACCAGGGGTTGGCAGCCACGCAGGCTCCCAGTAGAAGACACCCTTGCCACGCCCGTCCGGTACCGCCACCACGCTCTTGATCAGATCGCGCAGGAAGTCGGCCTGCCCCTGTACGCTGGCCGGGTAACCACCGTCGCTCGCCTCCTTGGCAGTGAAGTTGTTCTCGGCGTTGTCGCAGTTCTCCGTGGTGTAGCCGTAGGCGGCCTCAACCACGATCACATCCTTGCCATAGCGCTTGCTGATGTCATCCATGTTGGCCTTGAGGGCACTGATGGGGCCATTCCAGTAGGTGTAGAAGGAGAGTCCGATGATATCGAAGGGCACCTCGCGCTTGGCGACTTCATCAAACCACCAGACGAAGGTGTCGTTTTTGGTGCCCTCAGCCAGATGCAGCATCACCTTGATATCTTTGCCGTGCTCTTTCACAGCACGTACACCAGCCTTGAGCAGTGTGGCCAGGCGATCAAACTCCCCACCGTTTTGCCCCCAGCTCTTGCCCTCTGGCCATAACATGCCACCGTTGATCTCGTTGCCGACCTGCACCATGTCAGGCATCACACCGGCCTTTGCCAGGGCATCCATGCTTTCCTTGGTATGGGCGTAAACGGCATCCGCCAACTGCTCGACTGACATCGTACGCCACGCCTTGGGCTTGTTCTGGCGGCCCGGATCCGTCCAGAAATCACTGTAGTGGAAATCGAGCAGGAACTTCATACCAAGGGCCTTGGCACGCTTGGCAAGCGCTATCGTTGCAGCCAGATCGTTGTTACCACCGCCGTAAGGCTTGCCGTCCGCATCCTTGGGGTCTACCCACAGGCGCAGGCGAATGTAGTTAAAGCCGTTCTCCTTGAGGATTGCCATGGCGTCCTGTTGCTTGCCACTGGCATCAAAGAACTTGCCACCAAATTTCTCTACTTCGGCCAACATGGAGACATCAGCCCCCTTGATGAACTCCTGCGGTACAACAACTGGTTGCACCACCACATTTTCGGCAGCCACGGCAGGGGCATGCATACCCAACATGCCGGTGGCGAGCAGCGCCGCCATCACCAGCGTCTTCTTGATTTTCATGTCGAACGTCCTGTTTAACGGATTAACCTTTGGTCCCACCTGCGGTAAGACCGGAAACGAAGTACTTCTGCAAGGAGAGGTACAAGATGGCCACCGGCACCGCGATGAGCACAGCTCCCGCCGCATAGGTGGTGTAGCTGGCCCCCATCTTCTGGGCGACCAGGTTGTAGAGACCAATGGGCAGGGTGAACTGATCCGGGGTGCGCAATATGGTGCTGGCCAGGATGAAGTCGCCAAGCGGGCCGGTGAAGGAGAACAGTGCAACCACCGCAATGATGGGCTTGGAGAGCGGCATGATGATCTCGATAAAGATGCGGAAGTTGCCCGCCCCGTCCATGCGCGCCGACTCGTCGAGATCCTTGGGGATGGCATCGAGGTAACCCTTCATCAGATAGGTGTTCATCGGGATCATGCCGCCCACATAGACCAGCACCAGCGCCAGATGGCTGTTGACCAGACCCAGCATCTGGGCCAGCACGAAGATGGCGATGAGGGCCGAGAACTGGGGCACCATCTGCAACAACAGGAACAACATCAGGCCATTTTGCCGCCCACGGAAACGAAAGCGCGAGAAGGCATAGGCAGTGAAGCTGACGCTGATGAGGGTCAACACCATGGTCAGGAAACTGATCTTCATCGAGTTCCAGTACCAGGCGGCATAATCGATGCGCCCGTCAAACAGCTCCTGATAATGAATAAAGGAGAAGTTTTCCGGGATGATCGAAGTGTTGAGCAGGCTGCTGCCCGGATTGAGAGAGGCTCCAACCGTCCAGATCAGGGGATAGATGATGATCACCGCAACCATAGCCAGCAGCAAATAGCTTAGGGTCAGGCGGATGGCATTACTCTTTTTCAGACTGTGTTTGGCACTCATGGCTGGATCTCCTTACACCATGTCGTCTTGCTTGAACGAATTGGTCGCACGGAACTGCCACAGGGCAATGCCGACCACGAAGATGGAGAGCAGAATGGTGATGCTCGCTGCAATCGCATACTGGGATGACGACATGGTCAGCTTGTAGATCCAGGAGACCAGGATGTCGGTGCCGCCGGCATTGGAACCAGCCACCGCAGGTCCCCCGTTGTTGAACAGGTAAATGATGTTGAAGTTGTTGAAGTTGAAGGTGTACTGGGTGATGAGGATCGGAGCGATCGAATACAGCACCAGGGGCAGCGTAATGGTGGTCAGCTTGTGCCATGTACTGGCACCGTCGATGGTGGCCGCCTCGTAGAGATCATCCGGGATAGCCTGCAACACCCCAGTGGTCATGGCGAAGACGAACGGGAAGCCAAGCCAGGTCTGCATCAGGATGAGGGCCGTCTTGGTCCAGAAGGGATCTGTCATCCATGCCTTGGGGTCGATACCCAGAGAAGCCAGAATACCGTTGTTGATGACGCCAAAGGTCTCGTTGAACATGCCGGCGAACACCAGAATGGTGACAAAACCGGGCACTGCCCACGGCAGGATCAGGATGGTGCGGATGAGCGGCTTGAAGCGCAGATCCTTCTGATTGACCAGGATCGCCAGCAGCACCCCGACCGAGCATTGCAACGTGGTGGCGATCAGCGTCCAGATCACGGTCCACTGCAGCACGTCGAGCAAGGTCGAACGCCACAGATCGAGCTTGAAGATGTTGATGAAGTTCTTCATCCCCACCCAGTCCACCAGCTTGGCCGGCGGCGTGTGGTAGAGATCGTAGTTGGTGAAGGCGATGGAGAAACCAAAGATGATGGGGAACACCACCACGAACACCAGCAGGATGAAGCCCGGGGTGATCATCAGATACGGGAACCCTTCGCTCAGCAGCAACTGGTATTGCTTGCGCACACTGGTCAGCGCTACGCCACGATCCCGGCGATCGCCGTTAACATAGGCGTCGCGGACGCTCCAGTAGTAGATGGCGCAACCAAAGATGGCCACCAGTACGCTGATAACCCCCTTGGCCAGGAGGAAGACGGAGTTGTCCCGGGGCAACTCGGTGCCGAGGGTAAACAGCCCCCAGAACCCTTGAGATAGAAAATCATGGAATACGCCGAAGAAGCAGGCCATGACGGTGAAAAATAGGGTGCCCTTGACCCATTGCCGGTTATACCACTGACCGAGTCCCGGGATCAGCGAGAGCAGGGCGGCCACCTTGGCATGATGGGTTCTTGTACCGATCTGGGTAAGCGATCCGGAATCGACAACCACAATGTACCTCCTTTCCATTAAGAGCCCGGGCGGCCACGAATGCCGCCCGGCCCGAATTGGGCCTGCGCCCAACTTGTGTTATTGCTGCGCGTGGTTGACTTCGATCTGCATGTTGATGTTCTTGACTGCACCTTCCAGTGCCGCCTTCACATCCTGCTTGCCAGTCACGCCAAGCTGCAGTGCACTGTTGGCAGGGGTCCACACCTCTTGCATCTCGGGCACGCTCGGCATCGGAGTGGCGAAACCGGCCTGAATGGCCACGGCACGGGATTTCTCGTCATCTTTGATGAGCGGATCGTCAATCAGCGCCTTGAGCGGCGGGATCTCGCCGGTCTTCTCGAAGCGGACTTTGGCGTACTCAGGCTGGTTGATGAACTCGATGAACTGCTGCGCCAACTCTTTCTGCTTGGAATAGGTAGAGATGCTGTACCCTTTCACGCCGAGGAAGGAGCGCATATGCTCGCCATTGGGCAATGTCGGCAGCGGTGCGACACCGTAGTTCACCCCCGCATCCTTGTAGGGCTGGAACGACCAGGGTCCAGTAATGACGGCAGCAGCCTTCTTCTCGGTGAACAGGGAATCGATGGCGTTGGCACCGGTCTCACCCACGATACCGGCCGGGAAAAGTCCTTCACTGTAGAAACGCTTGAGGAAACTCACTGCATCGACCGAGCCCTGGTTGGCCAGGCCCACATCCTTGACGTTGAGCGAACCGTTGGGGTTCTGACCGAAGATATAACCCCCCATGGCTGCGACTACACCGTAGGAGTAATAAATCTCGTCAAACTTGGCGAGCAGGCCGTATTTGTTCTCCCCGCGCAGGGTCTGTGAAGCCTTGATCAGCTCGTCAAAGCTCTCGGGAGCCTTGGGTAACAGGTCCTTGTTGTAAACCATGACGATGGTCTCCACCGCCTTGGGCAGGCCATAGAGCTTGCCTTCATAAGTCTGGGCATCCACCGCAGGTTTGGTGAAACCAGCCAGATAGTCGGCCCCCGGCTTGATCTCGCTGATCAGCCCCTGCACCACGGCAGTACCAACCTGATCATGCGGCAGTACCAGCACATCCGGACCGATACCGGCCGGGCCATCCAGGCGCAGCTTCTCGATCTGCTGGGCATAGGGAGTTTCGAGGATCTTCACCTTGACGTTGTGCTTGGCTTCGAACGCTTTGACAGCCTCCTCAATGCCGTTTGATTTCTTGATGTCTTCCCACACCAGAAGTTCACCGTCAGCGGCACGGGCTACCTGGCCCAACCCCATAACGCCCAAAGACAACAACATTGCAGCAGTCAATTTGTTGATTTTCATATGATTTCCTTGTCCCTAACTCAGGTAAAAGCAGGTCTTCTCAGACCACGTAGGCAAAGTGAGTGTTACGATTCCATCCAGTCGGTGTAACTTCTGAAGCTTGTTACCAATTCGGGTGTAAAACAAAGCACAACCACATTACACGCCGGACTGGTCTGGCCTCTATGACACAACCTCACTACCACCTAATGCAATGAAAAATAAATGGTTTAATCCCATACATCAGATCCGGAGCAATACGCTCTATCACTTGATTTTTGCTTTACACAGCTCTTCGAGTGCACTGGAACAGCAAAAAAGGTAACGATTACACCGAATGGCTCTACGGTAAGCGGTGCTTGCCCAGCCTGCCAGTAGCACGTACCAAGGCTGTGATCTCATGCACAAAAGAAACAGCATTTTGTGCAACCGCTTACACCTGACTGATATAGTCCTCCCAAAGCCACAGAGTGAAACGGTGTGAAACGCCTTCTCCCTCCCAGGGCAAAGAAGCCGCAGCAGGGGCATGACTGCCCCCAGCATTTGCAGCTAAGGCATTTATTATCAAGGAGTTAAAGCTCATGGCGAGTATCAGGCTGAACAATGTGATCAAGCGTTTTGGCAGCAATGTGACCCTACATAATGTGAATCTGGATGTAGAAGATGGTGAGTTCACCGTCTTTGTCGGTCCTTCCGGTTGTGGTAAATCCACTCTGCTGCGCATGATCGCCGGTCTGGAAGAGATTTCGGACGGCCACATTGCGATTGATGAGCAGGTGGTCAACGATGTAGCCCCGGCTCATCGCGGGGTGGCCATGGTGTTCCAGTCCTATGCCCTCTATCCCCACATGACGGTGGCCGAGAACATGGGCTATGGCCTGCGGGTCAATGGCGTGCCGAAAGAGGAGATAACCCACCAGGTCAGCATGGTGGCCAAGACGCTGCAGCTCTCCCACCTGCTCGATCGCAAGCCCAAGCAGCTCTCCGGCGGCCAGCGCCAGCGGGTAGCCATCGGCCGTGCCATCGTGCGCAACCCCAAGGTGTTCCTGTTTGACGAGCCGCTCTCCAACCTCGATGCCGAGCTGCGTGTCGAGATGCGCCTGCACATCGCCAAGCTGCATCAGGAACTCAAGACCACCATGATCTACGTGACCCACGATCAGGTGGAGGCCATGACCCTGGCCGACAAGATAGTGGTGATGAACTATGGCAAGGTGGAACAGGTCGGTTCGCCGATGGAGCTCTACTACAAACCCTGCAACCGCTTCGTGGCCGGTTTTATCGGCTCACCCAAGATGAACTTCCTGCCGGCCCGCGTACTGGCCTGGAGCCCGGAGCAGATCCGGGTCAAGGTAGCCGGCCAGCAGGAGCTCACCCTGCCCATCCTCACCGAGCGACTCGAGCCGGGCAGCGAGATCTCCCTTGGCCTGCGTCCCGAGCATGTGGTGCCGGGCGCAGAGGGGATCCACCTCGCCTTTACCTGCGAGGTGGTGGAACGTCTTGGCAACAGCACCTACCTGTTCGGTCAGTGCTGCGGCACCGACGGCTTCAAGCTGCTGCTGGCAGGGGATGGGGAGTTTCATCCGTACCAGAAGATGGATGTCTTCTTTGCCCCGCAAAATTGCCTTGTGTTCAATGCCGAAGGGCTCAGGATCAGCCGCTGAACGCGGCTACTGCATGCCCCGATCCATTTTGCCCCCGCCAGTCGGGGGCTTTTTTTATCCCCGGGCGCGGGACACAAAATGAGAGCGGGCTCGCAACCCTGGACAAATCCCGTACAAGGGTGCCGAGAAAGAGTGTAAAAGATTCACAAAACAATGAAAACGTTACACTAAAAATCAGAATCAGGTGCCCTCCCTTATCGCGGCCTTATCTTTCAACGAGGTAAGGCACTGATAAAACATGACTTATCACTTGTGTCATCAGGCTGGGTTGACTCAACACCATATGTAATCGATACCATGAACTTGCGCACTCGTCACCTTTCCATCATCCAGCGCCTGGCGCTGGGCTTTGCCGTCATCCTGTTGCTGCTGCTGCTCTCGGTGGCCCTCTCTCTCTACGCCGGCCAACGGCTGGCCGACCAGGTGGGGCTGCTCGCCAGCCATACCGCGCCGACCCTGGTGCAGAGCCGCGCCGTGACCCGCGATCTCTTCACCCTCGACCGACATCTGGGCAACGCATTGTTGCAGACCGGAGAGGAGGAGCTGGGCGCCGCCCGCGAGCAGATGCAGCAATGGCAGGCCCGTTTCGACCAGGATCTGGCCACCTTGGCTCGACAGATAGCGGGGGAGCCGCAACAGAGTGCGCGCGTCGAGAGCCTGCGCGAGCAACAGGCCGCCTACTGGCAACTGGCCCAGCAGTTGGTCGATGACTATGCCCACAACCGCCTCGAACAGAGCAAGCTGGCGGCCGACACCCGCCTTGGCGACACGGCGCGCCAGCTTGCCAGCGCCCTCGATGTGCTGCTCGCCCCTCTGGGCAGCCACCCCGCCGTGCTGCTCAAGAGCCGCCTGCTGGCAAACCTGGAACAGCAGGTCAGCGCCACACAGGAGATCCTCAAGCAGCAGGATCCGGCCCCCGTTGCCGCACGTCTGGCTGCCAATGCACGCGCCAGCGAACAGGCGGCGGCACTGCGCCAGGAGCTGGCACGCCAGCTCGCCGGCCAGGAGGATGCCTTCGGCGTGCCCCTGAGCCTGGAACGCGGTACGGGTGCCAGGTTCGATACCCTCGCCACCCTGCTGGCCGGCCCCGAGAGCCTGCCGGCACGCCACCTGGCGCTGGTCGAACAGAGCATCATGTTGCGCAACCAGAGTGTGCAGGCCAGCCGCCTTATCGACAGCCTGCTAGGCGATCTGAGCGAGCTTGACGCCGCGATCGACGCTCAGCTTCGCCACAGCACCGCCGGCAGCGGCGCCATCCTGCTCTGGCTGCGCCTCGGGCTGTGCGCCGGCCTGTTGCTCTCCCTCGGTCTCGGCGCCCTGGTGCTGTGGCACCTGGTGCGCGCCATCCGCCAGCCACTGCACCACATCCTCACCACCCTCAAGGCCCTGAGTCAGGGAGACATGCGCCAACGCGTGCCGCTACTGCGCCACGACGAGTTCGGCCAGCTTGCGACCGGCATCAACGCCCTGGCCGACGAGATGAGCGGCATGCTCGGTCAGATAGTTCAGGCCGCCGATGCCCTCGGCCGCATGGCCGGCCAGAACCAGCACGCCCAGCATCACGCCCAACTTGCCATCGGCGAGCAGCGCAACGAAACCACAGGGGTCTGCAGCGCCATGGAGGAGATGGACTACTCGGTGCGCGAGGTCGCCGGCAGCATAGGCCAGACCGAGCAGACCCTCGGCAACATAGCCGCGGCGGCCCACGCCGCCAGCCTGCGTGGGGCGGCGACCGGTCAACGGCTGCAGCAACTGGCTGACGAGTTGGCGGAGTCGCGCCGCAGCGTGGAACAGGTGCAGACATTGAGCGTCAGCATCGGTGACATCCTCGCCCTGATCGAGCGCATCACGGAGCAGACCAATCTGCTGGCCCTCAACGCCGCCATCGAGGCGGCCCGCGCCGGCGAACAGGGGCGTGGCTTTTCCGTGGTGGCCGACGAGGTGCGTCAGTTGGCGCACCACACAGCAGACTCCACCACCCGCATCCAGGGGATCATCGACGATCTGCAGCAAAGCACCCGCGGTGCGGTCGCCACCATGCTGCGCTGCCACGACGCCATGGCCCAGAGTCGCACCGACAGCGACGCGGGTTGCGCCACCCTAGCCGAGCTATCCCAGGCGCTGCAGAAGGTGGCCGAGCAGAGCAGCCGTATCGCCAGCGCGACCCTGCAGCAACAGCAGACCAGCGCCGAGATCGCCCGCAACATTACCAACATCGCCCGGATTGCCGACGACAACCAGGGTGCCCTGGCCAAGGTGGCACAGACCAGCGACCAGTTGCAGCAGCTATCGCAGCAGCAACTGTCGCTGACCCGCCGCTTCACCCTGCAGAGCGCCTGATCACACACCACAGAGAGGACCATCCATGTTCAAGAAGACACTGTTGCTGACTACCCTGATCGCCTGCCTCCAGCCCGCGCTGGCCAACGAGGAGGATCCCCTGGCCCGCCCGCTGTTCCTGCGCGGCGAGATGAACAACTGGGAGGCCCCGGCAGACCAGCAACTGGTTACCCAGCAAGGGGACTTGCTGTCGGTCCAGGTGGCCTTGCAGGCCAGTCACGGCGCCTACAAGTTCAAGATTGCCGATGAGAAGTGGAAGGCCGACACCACCTATGGCCAGTTCGACCCCGCCGCCAAGGTAGAGTCGGACAAGCCGGTGGTAGTCAAGGCCGGCTGGCAGTGGAGCGACATGAAGTTCACCCCGCCCAGCGACGGCCAGTATCGCATCACCCTGGATCGCCGCGATCCCCAACACATCCAGGTCACCGTCTCCCCCGCCGGGTGATCCCAGGGCCGCCGCAAGGCGGCCCCAGCCTCCGCCGGGATGGCGCCGCACGGCGACGCCATCCCGGCGCGGGACTGCCTCCCTGTCGCCACCCTACACACATCCAGACAGGAGATAACAACAATGAAGAGACATCTGCTTACCACCCTGCTGCTTGGCGGCGCCCTGCTGTTTCATGGCCAGGGAGAGGCCATGGTCAAGGGAGCTGACGTCAGCTGGCTGACCCAGATGGAGAAAGCCGGGTACAAGTTCTATAACGACGCCGGCCAGCAGCAAGATCTGTTCAAGACCCTGAAAGAGCACGGTATGAACACCATCCGGCTCAGGGTATGGGTCAATCCTGCCGATGGCTGGAACAACATCAGTGACGTCATCGCCAAGGCCAAGCGGGCCAAGGCGGCCGGTTTCGATCTGCTGATTGACTTCCACTACAGCGACAGCTGGGCTGATCCTGGCAAGCAAACCAAACCTGCAGCCTGGCAGAGCTACACCTTTGATCAGCTAATGTCGAACGTATGGTGGCACACCTACAACTCCCTCGTTGCCCTGAAAAACGCAGGAATTACCCCCAAGTGGGTGCAAGTGGGCAACGAGACCAACAATGGCATGCTCTGGGAAGAGGGGCGCGCCTCGGTCAACATGAAGAACTTTGCCTGGCTCATTAACAGCGGCTACGACGCTGTCAAGGCGGTCAACAGTAGTACCAAGGTGATCGTCCACTTGGCCAACTGTGAGAACAACACTCTCTATCGCTGGATGTTTGATGGTCTCAAGAACAACGGCGCCAAGTGGGATGTAATTGGTGCCTCCATCTACCCAACACAGAGCGGTAACGGTGACTGGTTTACCCTCAACAACCTCTGCTATGACAATCTATCCGATATGGTGAGTCGATATAACAAAGAGGTGATGATCGTGGAGGTTGGCATGCCTTGGGATGACCCGAAAAACAGCTATGACACCATCGCCGATCTACTCAACAAAATGAAGTGGATCCCTAACAACAAGGGCCTCGGCGTGCTTTATTGGGAACCGCAGAGTTACAAGAACTGGCAGGGTTACAGCCTGGGATTGATGGACAATGGTGGCAAACCCACCTACGCACTGGATGCTTTTCTGTTGCAGTAATTGACCCGTTAAAGCAAAGGCGCAGCCACAATGCTGCGCCTCTTTTTTTCAAAGGAGATCTCCCCTTCAACATACTGCCTGATGGTTCTTCAGTGGAATGCTCACCTCCCCCCAACCCCCATCATTTCACGCAGGTCCGGACTAATCATTTCGAGACGACATTAAAAAAGGAGCCCGGTTGGGCTCCCATGATATTGATGAATCGTTTTTTTACCACCAGGCTTCGGCCTGAACACCAAAGTTCCAAGTGTGGTCATCTTCACCACCGTTGAAGGATTTGCCTTCGCCATCTTTCAAATAGCTGGCGAACACACGGATCTCCGGGCGAGCAAACAAGCTGGGTCCAGCTGACCAGGCTTGAGCCAAGGTATATTTCTGGCCACTCGATTTCTCTTCAGAACCGCTTGTCCAGGTCTTGGTAGTTTCATAAGTACCGGCTTCAACCAGCGTCTTCATGATGTCAGTCCACGCATAACCACCCCGCGCGACGGCGCTGAACAGTTCGGTGTTGTCATGCCATGCTTCAAGTTCCTCACCCTTACCGTAAGTGAAGACATGGTTCACACTGAATTTCTCACCCATGGGAATGTCACCCGTCAAAATTACACGGTATCCCTTGGCATCGTCGGTCAAATGCCAAACATCATACCACCCACCCCCCTGGGAGATCATGTTCTGGGCCAACCCTTTGTCAGCATATTGCAGCACCAACTTCTCGTAGATGCGGCTATCGGCAAAATATTGACTCATCTCTGCCGTCAGCATGACACCATTCTTGGGATCATAGAGATTACCGACCTTCTTCTGTTCATCGGTCGGATTAGGCATCGCATAGCTGACGCCCGCTTCGGTCCAAGCCCCTTCCCAGGGAGCCCAGCCGGCATAGCGCAGGTCCAGGAAGTTGACGTTGAGGTCATTGTTGACAATCGAGTTATCGATATCGTTGCCATCGGACCGGATCCAGGCCAGTGAGAAGGCGCCTGGGCCGGCCTTGAGATTCTCAATACCGGCGCCAGCTCCCGAGATATTCCAGTACTTGGTATCGATGATGTGGAGATCATGACGCTGGTAGAAGCGCTTGCCAGCCCAGACCACCGCATCGGGCGCGGCTGAGAGCAATCCCTTGGCCTTCACATTGAATTGGCGCAGGGCAAAGGTTGCATCGTCCTTACACTCTTTTTGATCGAAGTTACACACTGTGGTGGTACTTTCATAGTCATTAGAGCCATCGCTCTGCATGCTAAACATGCTGTCAACGTAGAAAGTCTTGCCATCCTTGTTGTAAACCTCCTGACCAATACCAATTTCGGTATAGGTATCGTTTTCGTTACCCAGGCGGCCGACAACGTTCTGTCGACCAGTTTGCATATCACCATCCTGGGACACACCTACGCCAGAGCGAAAATACCCTGTGAAATCAACAGCATTGACATTTAATGCTGTCATTGACAGAGCGAGGGCAACGGAAGTCGTCAGTAGCTTCACTTTCATAGTTATTCCTTTATTCCACTGTTGCATTGTTATCCTGATAAACCGCTTACCAGTCCAAAGGGAAAGCGCTTTCACTATCCGAGAGGGATTATAAGAACAACATCGTATTGAATGACATGACGAAACTCACACATTTGTAATAATTACACTAATAAATAAGATAACCTTCTGACCGCCATTACACGCCATGATATAAACCATTGATTTTAAATAAATAAAATAAAGCAGATGGGGTGTTATCGATTACATGAGGAGTGAGCAGTAGTTCTCAAGCATGGTTGACGTTAAGGGTGATGAAAGTGATGTGCAGAACATGAAGCCTCTCTTGCGGAAGCATCTCCTGGGCACCAGGTAGGCTATTTGTTTCGCCAGAGCGTCTAGTTCAGAGGTTTTGAAGAGGAGGACATTGAGGCATTAAAGAGGAAGATGAGACTTTAAAAAGGCAAGGCCCGAGCTGGTAACCTTGCCGTAATCGCTATAGGCCCACAAGCCCAGCACTTGGACTAATCAATGGTGCGAACCGAGTGACGGCGAACCAGTGTCGGGCTAAACATATGCGTCGTCTGGGGCAAAGGCCCCCCCTTTGCCAAAGCAATGGCCAGCTCTGCAGCCTGAGTGGCCATAGCAATGATGGGATAGCGCACCGTTGTCAGACGAGGGCGCAGGTAGCGAGATATCAACACATCATCAAAACCCACCAAAGAGAGGTCTTGAGGTACATCAATCCCGTTATCACTAAGCACTGACAAGGCCCCCGCCGCCATTGAGTCGTTATAGCAAACGACGGCTGTCATCTGTTGCCCCCGACTCAGCAACTCCGTCATTGCTGCCTCCCCCCCCAATTCATCAGGACTACCACGGGAGATCAGACGTTCATCAACCGGAATATTGTGCTCTTGCAGCGCATCCAGATACCCCTGCAGGCGATCCTGCGAATCAGAGATTTGATGGTTGGAACACAGAAACCCTATCTTCTTGTGCCCTTCCTGGATCAGGTGACGCGTTGCCAGCCAAGAACCATAGCGATCATCCAGCGCAACACAACGGGACTCGAATCCAGGAACAATACGGTTGATAAGCACCATTCCAGGAACATAGCTCATCATCTGGATCAGCTCTTCATCTGGCAGCATTTTAGCATGAACCACCAGGCCAGAGCAGCGATGCCCTATCAACTGCTCTATTACATGCTTCTCTTTGGCTGCGTCGTGGTAGCCATTTCCTATAAGCAGAAAATTCCCCGTAGCTTGTGCCACTTGCTCGACAGCTTTAACCATGGTGCCAAAGAAGGGATCAGACACATCAGCAACGATCAATCCCAAGGTGTCATTGTTCTGATGGGCCAATGCTCTCGCGTTCGCGTTGGGATGGTAGTTGAGTTCATGCATCGCCTTGAAGACTGCGTCTCGTGACGCCTGACTCGCCTTTGGCGAGTGATTGATGACGCGTGAGACGGTGGCGACAGATACGCCTGACAGGAGTGCTACATCTTTGATGGTTGCCATGAATTAGCTTTTCCGGTGAACGGTATAAATAAAAACCAGTGCTGTACTGGGTCAAGATACTACCGACATTTCCAATACCTGACACGGCTTTCATATCAAAAGCGAGAGCATTCTATCAATACGAGCGTCTCGCTGTGTAATCCATTTACATACACCCTTATCCATTCTCATGCTCATCGCGGTGAAAAATGTGACAAAAATCACATCAAATGGAGATACATCTTCCAGGAGCTTGTTCACAAGCGCAGAATAAGGGAAAGCGATTACACTAAATAAAACCCAATAAAAACGAGCACCAAGGAGCGATTCATGTTGAATATACTCGTGACAGGTGGAACTGGTTACATAGGTAGTCATACCTGCTTGCAGCTTATCGCTGCCGGGATGACCCCCATCTTGTTGGACAATCTGGTTAACAGCAAAGAGAGCGTCCTCGAACGTATCCACAGCCTCAGCGGACTGCGCCCCCAGCACTATCACGGTGATGTGCGGGATGCCGACCTGCTGGATCGTGTGTTTGCAGACCAGCAGATAGATGCCGTGATCCATTTCGCAGGCCTCAAGGCCGTAGGGGAATCGGTACAAAAGCCTCTCGAGTACTATGACAACAATGTCAGCGGCACCCTGGTGTTGCTGCAGGCAATGCGACGCGCCGGGGTCAAGACCCTGCTGTTCAGCTCATCTGCCACCGTCTATGGCGAGCCGGAGATCATGCCCATCACCGAGGAGTCGCCCACCTTTCACGCCACCAATCCTTATGGTCAAAGCAAGCTGATGGTGGAGCGCCTCATCAAGGACTTTGCACACTCAGCCCCCGACTGGTCATTGACCCTGTTGCGCTATTTCAATCCGGTGGGCGCCCATCCCAGCGGCCTGATGGGCGAGGATCCCCAGGGCATTCCCAATAACCTGATGCCCTATATTGCCCAGGTGGCAGTGGGCCGCCGTGCCAAACTCGCCATCTTTGGTGATGACTACCCGACACCAGATGGTACCGGTGTGCGGGATTACATTCATGTCATGGATCTAGCCGATGGCCACGTCGCAGCCTTGAAACATGCGCTTGGGCAAGCTGGCGTCCATATGTACAACCTGGGCACTGGGCATGGCTACAGTGTCCTGGACATTCATGCCGCCTTCTCCAAGGCCTGTGGCCGCGAACTGCCTTATGAGATCGTGCCGCGCCGCGCCGGGGACATAGCACAGTGTTGGGCAGATCCAACACGGGCCTATAACGAACTGGGGTGGAAGGCTTATCGCACGCTTGATGAGATGACGGCTGATACCTGGCGCTGGCAATCCCAAAATCCAAACGGTTACCCTCTTCCATGAATATACAGAACGAGACAGACCTTACTATGCAATTCGAACCGACCGACCACCCTCACCGTCGTTACAACCCATTGATCCAACAGTGGGTTCTCGTTTCTCCCCACAGGGCGAAACGCCCTTGGCAGGGCCAGCAGGATGAACCCGATCGTACCCAGCGCTCCCCTCACGATCCGGATTGTTTCCTCTGCGCCGGCAATACTCGCGTCACAGGTGACAAAAATCCGGATTATCCGTCGACCTTCGTTTTTACCAACGACTTTGCGGCACTGATGGTTGATACACCTATGGCCCCAACCAGCGAGGACCTCCTCTTCCGGCTAGAGAGTGCACGCGGCACCAGCAGGGTAATCTGCTTCTCACCGGATCACAGCAAGACCTTGCCCGAGTTGTCTATCCCCTCCCTCACTGCCGTGGTCAACACCTGGTGTGAACAAACCGCAGAGCTGGGGCGCGAATACCGCTGGATCCAAGTATTCGAAAACAAGGGCACCATGATGGGGTGCTCCAATCCCCATCCCCATGGGCAGATATGGGCCAACGACTTCTTGCCCAACGAAGCCGCGCGGGAAGATGTCGCCCAACGGGAGTATTTTGCCAAACATGGTCGAGCCATGTTGCTCGATTATGCGGAACGCGAGCAGGCTGACGGCAGCCGCACCGTAGTGGAAACGGAACACTGGCTGGCAGTAGTGCCTTATTGGGCTGCCTGGCCCTTCGAAACCCTGTTGCTTCCCAAGTTTGCGGTAACACGTCTACCGACACTGACACCGCAACAGCGTGCAGACCTCGCACTGGCGCTCAAAAAACTGACCAGCCGCTATGACAACCTGTTTCAGTGCTCCTTCCCCTATTCGATGGGATGGCATGGTGCGCCATTCAATGGCGAAGAGAATGATCACTGGCAGTTGCACGCCCACTTCTACCCGCCCCTGCTGCGCTCTGCGAGCGTACGCAAGTTTATGGTGGGCTATGAAATGCTGGCAGAAACACAACGTGACCTGACGGCAGAACAGGCGGCAGAACGCCTGCGTTCCGTCAGCGATATCCATTTTCGTGAACAGGTTTGAGGTTGAGATATGAGTATTGAATCGCCACACAGCGTGACTGAACATACCTTTTACACCCAGTATGGTTATCGCCCGACCCTCGCCATTCAGGCTCCTGGGCGTGTTAACCTCATTGGGGAGCACACGGACTATAACGATGGTTTCGTGCTACCCTGCGCCATCGATTATCAGACCGTGATCAGTGCTGCCCCCCGCCAAGACAGTCTGATCAGGGTTATCGCTGCCGACTATCACAACCAACTGGATGAATTTGACTTACGCCACCCCATAGAGGCACGCCCGGAATACCTGTGGGCCAACTATGTGCGAGGCGTCGTCAAATATTTGCTATTGCGAGGCTGTCAACTGACAGGGGCAGACCTGGTAATCAGTGGCAATGTACCTCAGGGAGCAGGCCTGAGCTCTTCCGCCTCTCTGGAAGTGGCAGTAGGACAGATCTTCAAAGAGATGAATCACCTCGACATCAGCCAAGCAGATATCGCCCTGAATGGACAACTGGCGGAAAACAGGTTCGTCGGTTGCAACTGCGGCATCATGGATCAGTTCATCTCGGCTCTGGGTCAGCAAGATCATGCTCTGCTGATCGATTGCCGCAGTCTGGATACCCGTCCTGTGAGCATGCCAGCCGACATTGATGTGGTCATCATCAACTCGAACGTACGCCGGGGCCTGGTGGATAGCGAATACAATACCCGCAGGGCACAGTGTGAAGAGGCCGCACGGCATTTTGGGGTCAAGGCACTGCGCGACCTGACGATGACCCAGTTCACCGAGCGAGCCAACGAACTGGATCCTGTCGTCGCGAGCCGTGCACGCCACGTCATCTCCGAGAATGAACGAACGCTGGCAGCAGCCGATGCGCTTGCCAATGAAGACATGGTCATGATGGCCGAATTAATGGCGCTGTCCCATGCCTCGATGCGTGATGATTTTGCCATCACAGTGCCTGCTATCGACGCCTTGGTCGACATGATCAAAGAGATCATCGGCAGTCGTGGTGGTGTGAGGATGACTGGTGGCGGGTTTGGTGGCTGTGTGGTTGCATTGGTTCCACAGTCATTGACAGCAGCAGTGTGCGAACAGGTTAATATTCGTTATCCCCAAGTGAGCGGTCTGGCCCCGAGTATCTATATCTGTAAGCCCTCCGCAGGAGCTGGCTCCCTCTGATTTTTCATTGCCACCTTAATGTCATGATCAGCGAAAACAACTCTACATATGTCCAAGCTGATCATGACACACATTGAATCGCCACTGGTTTTGTAAACACCTCGCAATCCAGACTCGCTTACGACATAGGTTAGAACATCTCAGGAGAACGAAAAAATAAAGCGCCACCGTTATGGAGGTGCGTTACATCTCTACAGGCTAGGGAAGGTGCGAATAAGCGGGGAAATTCTTCTCGGCTGACTCAGTCATTTCATTTTTTCAGTTTGAGCCGATCTTTTC
>NZ_JAPCIS010000023.1:0-68116 GCF_027707425.1 Aeromonas sp. QDB63 | reverse complement strand
CCATTGTGCATCAGTCAGCTGATAACGGCGGGACACGGAATGGATCTTAAGCTGTTGAGAAGATGTGAGATTATATCCTCATCACTTTAAGAACACAGCCTAGCATGCCCCGACGGCCACTTGGCCGCACCGGCCCAAGTGATCCTCCCTCCTCCGCTTTCACCCTTTGAGGACAGCTTTCATGGAACTGCTTCTGCTCAGCAACGGCAAAACCACAGAACACCCCGGCCTGCTCGGCTGGGCCCGGGAGCGGGTACGAACCCTGCTCGCCCGCAAACAGGTCAAGCGCATCCTGCTCATCCCCTACGCGGTGATCCGCAGCGACTGGGACGCCCGCGCCTTCGAACTCAGCGAGAGCCAGGGGGTGAAGGCCATCAGCATCCACCAGTTCGACGATCCGGTGGATGCCATCCAGCGGGCCGACGCCATCTTCATCAGCGGCGGCAACACCTGGCGCCTGAACCAGCTGCTGCACGAATACGGCCTGGTGGTGCCCATCCAGCGTGCCGTGCGCGAGCGAGGCGTGCCCTATGTGGGCTGGAGCGCCGGCTGCAACGTGGCTACCCCCAGCATCCGCACCACCAACGACATGCCGGTGTGCAGCGCCGCCGTGCTGCCGGCGCTGGGCCTGTTCCCCCTGCAGATCAACCCCCACTACCTGGATGCCGGCATCAGCGGCCACATGGGGGAGACCCGGGACGAGCGGCTCGCCGAGTTCTGTGCCATCAACCCGAGCGAGTCCGTGGTGGCCCTGCGCGAAGGGAGCCTGCTTTAGGTAAGCGGCGAGCACGGCGGCGAGAGCATCGAATACTGGAACGCCCGGGGCGAGGGCTTCAAGATCTTCAAGCACGGTGAGACCACTCAGGAGTTCATCACGGCCGCGCCCCTGGCCGGGCTGACGCCGTTTCACCCCCTGGCCGGGGCCATGACGACCGCGGTGACCTGAGCGTTCGCCCGCGGGATTTGCCATGCTGTGAGGGGCAAGGGATCTTCCCTCGCCCCTTTTCCTGCCGGCGGGAGGCACCATGACCATCAGGATTGAACACGACAGCCTCGGGGAGATCGCCGTCCCGGTCGATCGGCTCTGGGGCGCCCAGACCCAGCGCTCCCTGCACCACTTCAACATCTCGGGAGAGCGCCAGCCCAGGGAGATCATCCATGCCCTGGCCCGCATCAAGTCCGCCTGTGCCAGGGTCAATCACGCCCTGGGACTGCTGCCCGCGCGCAAGGCCCAGGCCATCATGGCGGCCGCCGACGAGATCCTGTGCGGCCAGCACGACGCCGAGTTTCCCCTGATGGTGTGGCAGACCGGCTCCGGCACCCAGACCAACATGAACCTCAACGAGGTGCTGGCGAACCGGGCCAGCGAGCTGCTCGGCGGCCCCCGTGGCGAGGGGCGGCTGGTACACCCCAACGACGAGGTGAACAAGAGCCAGTCCAGCAACGACGTCTTCCCGAGCGCCATGAACCTGGCCGCCGTCACCGCCATCACGGGCCAGCTGCTGCCGGCGCTCGTCCCCCTGAAAGAGACCCTGGCGAGCAAGGCCGCCGCCTTCGACGACATCGTCAAGATAGGCCGCACCCACCTGCAGGACGCCACGCCCCTCACCCTGGGGCAGGAGATCTCCGGCTGGGTAGCCCAGCTCAGTCAGGGGGAGCGCCACATCCGGGCCGCCCTGCCCCATCTGTGCGAGCTGGCGCTGGGGGGCACGGCGGTGGGTACCGGCCTCAACTGCCCCCCAGGTTTCGCCGACGCGGTGGCCAGGACCCTGGCCGAGCAGACCGGTCTGCCGCTGGTGAGCGCTCCCAACAAGTTCGAGGCCCTGGCGGCGAGCGATGCCCAGGTCCATGCCCACGGCGCCCTCAAGACGCTGGCGGCCTCCCTCATGAAGATCGCCAACGACGTGCGCTGGCTCGCGAGCGGCCCCCGCAGCGGGCTGGGGGAACTCATCATTCCGGAAAACGAGCCCGGCTCCTCCATCATGCCCGGCAAGGTCAACCCGACCCAGTGCGAGGCGCTCACCATGCTGTGCGCCCAGGTGATGGGCAACGATGTGGCCATCAACATCGGCGGCGCCAGCGGCAACTTCGAGCTCAACGTGTTCAGGCCGATGATCGCCTACAACGTCCTGCAGAGCGTGCGGCTGCTGGCGGACGGCATGCAGAGCTTCCACGACCACTGCGCCGTCGGCATCACCCCGAACCAGGCCAGGATCGACGATCTGCTCTCCCGCTCCCTGATGCTGGTGACGGCCCTCAACCCCCATATCGGCTATGACAAGGCGGCCGACATCGCCAAACGGGCGCACCATCAGGGGCTGAGTCTACGGGAGGCGGCCATTGCCTCGGGCCACCTCAGCGCGGAGCAATTCGATGCCTGGGTGATCCCCGCTGACATGGTGGGTCGCACGCCATAAAGCAGCTCAGCGCACTGCAATCCCATGCCCGGGGCATACCAGCGCAGGTGGCAGGCGCAGCAAATAGGGACAGTGATGGGCAATAAAGATGAAAAGGGCGCCATGGCGCCCTTTTCATTGCAGATCTGCCGTCAGGTCTTGCTCTGGCAGTTGAACATCCAGTGGGTGCCGAACTTGTCCACCAGGGATCCGAAATAGTCACCCCAGAACATCTCCGCCAGCGGCATCTCCACCTGACCTCCCTCGGCCAGGGCTGCGAACAGGCGATCGGTCTCGCCCCGGCTGTCCGGCTCCAGGTTGAGGTAGCTGTTGTTGCCCTGCACCAGGGTGAACCCCATGCTGGCCGGAGCATCCGTGCCCATCAGCACGTGACCCCCAAGGATGGGCAGGGCCACATGCATCACCAGCTCCCCGTCTTCCTCCGACAAAGGGGGCTGGCCCGGGCAACCCGGGGACTCCTTGAACCTGTGGATGGGGCCGCTGAAGTCACCGCCGAACACTTCGCGATAGAAGAGGAAGGCAGCCTCCGTCTCCCGGGCAAAATTGAGATAGGTACTGACACGCGCCATGGGTTTCTCCTTGTCACCGATAGCTGGCCCCTGTGGCCAGCTAACAGCATAGAAGAGCACGGGGCTCTGTCAGGTGGCGCTCCGCCCCCTTCTGCGCACGGGGGAGCCGCGCTCACAGCCCAGGCTCGGTCGAACCCCCAAAAGCGCAACCACATTTACAAGAGGTTGCACCTCACATCAGCATTCATAAGATGCATTGCCAACCCATTAATAATGCTGTGAAAAGCGGACAAGCGGCGGGCTTGAAAGGAGCCTGATGGAGACCGGATTCATGGAAGAATTCAACAATGTAACCAATACATTAAAATTTCTTGCTTGAAGGTTGCACCTGGTTGCACCATCATCGGCGAAATTTAACCGTCCGGTAATATTGTTACCTTCTAGACACAGGAAGTCCCATGGCCACTACCACCCTCGGCGTCAAACTCGATGAAGCGACCCGCGACCGCCTCAAACAGGCTGCGCAGACCCTGGATCGCACTCCCCACTGGCTGATCAAGCAAGCCATCTTCACCTATCTGGAGCAACTGGATCGCGGTCTGACCCCGCCCGAGCACTCCGGGCTGGCTGCCGCCGCCGGGGAAGAGGCCGTCGAGACCCTGACCGAGCAGGGCATCCAGGTCTTCCTCGAGTTTGCCGAGAGCATTCTGCCCCAGTCCGTGCTGCGGGCCGCCATCACGGGGGCTTATCGCCGCCCCGAGACCGAAGCCGTCCCCATGCTGCTGGAGCAGGCCCGTCTGCCCAAGGAGAAGGCTGACGCGACCCAGAAGCTGGCCATGGGCATCGCCGAGAAGCTGCGCAACCAGAAGAGCGCCAGCGGCCGTCAGGGCCTGGTGCAGGGGCTGCTTCAGGAGTTCTCCCTCTCCTCCCAGGAAGGGGTGGCCCTGATGTGCCTGGCGGAGGCGCTGCTGCGCATCCCCGACAAGGCGACCCGGGATGCCCTCATCCGCGACAAGATAAGCGGCGGCAACTGGAGCCAGCACCTGGGCCAGAGCACCTCATTGTTCGTCAACGCGGCCTCCTGGGGTCTGCTCATCACCGGCAAGCTGGTGGCCACCCACAACGAAGCGGGCATGAACAACTCCCTCAAGGGACTCATCGGCAAGGGGGGTGAGCCGCTCATCCGCAAGGGCGTCGACATGGCGATGCGCCTGATGGGTGAGCAGTTCGTCACCGGCGAGACCATCGCCGAGGCGCTGGCGAACGCAGGCGGCATGGAGAGCAAAGGGTTCCGCTACTCCTACGACATGCTGGGGGAAGCGGCCCTGACCGAGGAGGATGCGAAACGCTATCTGGCCTCCTACGAGCAGGCCATCCACGCTATCGGCAAGGCCTCCCACGGTCGCGGCATCTACGAGGGGCCGGGTATCTCCATCAAACTCTCCGCCCTGCATCCGCGCTACAGCCGCGCCCAGTACGATCGCGTCATGGAGGAGCTCTACCCCACCTTGCTGGGCCTGACCCAGCTCGCCAGGCAGTATGACATCGGCATCAACATCGACGCCGAGGAGGCCGATCGCCTGGAGATCTCCCTCGATCTGCTGGAAAAGCTCTGCTTCGATCCGTCCCTCGCCGACTGGAACGGCATCGGCTTCGTCATCCAGGCCTACCAGAAGCGCTGCCCCTATGTGATCGACTACGTCATCGATCTCGCCAAGCGCAGCCGTCACCGCCTGATGATCCGTCTGGTGAAGGGCGCCTACTGGGACAGCGAGATCAAGCGTGCCCAGCAGGAAGGGCTGGAAGGCTACCCAGTCTACACCCGCAAGCCCTACACGGATGTCTCCTACCTCGCCTGCGCCCGCAAGCTGCTGGCGGTGCCCGAGGCCATCTATCCCCAGTTCGCCACCCACAACGCCCACTCCCTGTCTGCCATCTATCAGCTCGCCGGTCAGAACTACTACCCGGGTCAGTACGAGTTCCAGTGCCTGCACGGCATGGGTGAACCCCTGTACGAACAGGTGGTCGGCAAGGTGGCCGACGGCAAGCTGGGTCGCCCCTGCCGCATCTATGCACCGGTAGGCAGCCACGAGACCCTGCTCGCCTACCTGGTGCGCCGCCTGCTGGAGAACGGGGCCAACACCTCCTTCGTCAACCGCATCGCGGACAACAACATCTCCCTCTCGGATCTGGTGCAGGATCCGGTGCAGCAGATCGAGCAGATGGCCGCCCGTGAAGGGACCCTGGGTCTGCCCCATCCGCGCATCCCCCTGCCCCGGGATCTCTACGGCGAGGCGCGCCCGAACTCCGCAGGTCTGGATCTCGCGAACGAGCACCGCCTGGGGTCACTCTCCGCCGCCCTGCTCGCCAGCACCAACACCGCCTATCAAGCCGTGCCCATGCTGGGTTGCGACACCGAGGCGCCGACCCAGTTCCAGCCCGTGCTCAACCCGGCGGATCACCGCGATGTCGTCGGTCAGGTGAGCGAAGCCACGGTAGCGCTGGTGGACAAGGCGCTCGCCTGCTCCCTCACGAGCGGCCAGATCTGGCAGTCCACCCCGCCAGCCGAGCGGGCCGCCGTGCTGGACAGGGCAGCCGATCTGATGGAATCCGAACTGCAACCCCTGATGGGCCTGCTGGTACGCGAATCCGGCAAGACCTTTGCCAACGCCATCGCCGAGGTGCGCGAAGCGGTGGACTTCCTGCGCTACTACGCCGCCCAGGCGCGCAACCACTTCGCCAACGACACCCACAGGCCGCTCGGCCCCGTGGTCTGCATCAGCCCCTGGAACTTCCCGCTGGCCATCTTCAGCGGCCAGGTGTGCGCGGCCCTGGCCGCCGGCAATACGGTGCTGGCCAAGCCTGCCGAGCAGACCCCCCTCATCGCCGCCCAGGCGGTGCGCATCCTGCTGGACGCGGGGGTTCCCGCCGGTGCGGTGCAACTGCTGCCGGGCCGTGGTGAGACCGTGGGTGCGGCGCTCATCGCGGACGAACGGGTGCGCGGCGTCATGTTCACCGGCTCCACCGAGGTGGCGGGCATCATCTCCCGCAACCTGGCCGGTCGCCTCGACGCCCAGGGTCGCACCATTCCCCTCATCGCCGAGACCGGCGGCCAGAACGCCATGATCGTCGACTCTTCCGCCTTGACCGAACAGGTGGTGATGGATGTCATCTCCTCGGCGTTCGACAGCGCCGGTCAGCGCTGCTCCGCCCTGCGAGTGCTATGCGTGCAGGATGACGTGGCGGATCGGGTGATCCGGATGCTCAAGGGCGCCATGGCCGAGTACAAGGTCGGCAGCCCCGAGCACCTCTCCACCGACATCGGTCCCGTCATCGACGCCGAGGCCAAGGCCAACATCGAGCGCCACATCAAGGCCATGGGCGACAAGGGGCGCAAGGTGCACCAGATCGCCCGCACCCAGGGGGATGCCTGCAGCCGTGGCACCTTCGTGCTGCCGACCCTGATCGAGCTCGACAGCCTGGACGAACTGGGACGCGAAGTGTTCGGCCCTGTGCTGCACCTGGTCCGCTACCCGCGCACCCGGCTCGGGGAGTTGCTCGAGCAGATCAACGGCAGCGGCTACGGCCTGACCCTGGGTGTTCATACCCGCATCGACGAGACCATCGCCCAGGTGGTGAACGTGGCCAAGGTGGGCAACCTCTACGTCAACCGCAACATCGTGGGCGCCGTGGTCGGGGTGCAACCCTTCGGTGGGGAAGGGCTTTCCGGCACCGGTCCCAAGGCCGGTGGCCCGCTCTACATGTATCGCCTGCTCGGCGCCCGTCCCCAGGAGGCGGTGGCCAACCAGCTGCACCAGGAGTCCGGCGCCCTGCATGCCGAGGCGAAAGCCCCCCTCGTGGCCCTGCGCGATTGGGCGAGCAAGCAGGATCCGGCCCTCGCCGCCCTGTGCGATCACTACGCTGCGCTCTCCCAGAGCGGCCGTACCCAGCTGCTGACCGGCCCCACCGGCGAGCGCAACAGCTACAGCCTGCTGCCCCGGGAACGGGTGCTCTGTCTTGCCCAGGAGAAGGCCGACCTGCTGGCCCAGCTGGCCGCCTGTCTGGCGGTCGGCAGCCAGGTGTTGCTGCCGGACGATGCCCAGACACGCTCCCTGCTCTCTTCCCTGCCGACCGAGGCGCGGGATCCCATCGCGCTGGTGGCGGACTGGGCCACGGGGGAGACGGACTTCGATGCCCTGCTGCACCACGGCGACTCGGATCAGTTGCGGGAGGTGAGCAAGCTCGCCGCCGCGCGCCAGGCAGCCCGTAACGGCGCCATCATCGGTGTGCACGGCCTGCATCGCGGCGAGACCGACATCCCGCTGGAGCGCCTGCTCATCGAGCACGCCCTCTCGGTCAACACCGCCGCCGCCGGTGGCAACGCCAGCCTGATGACCATAGGCTAAGCGCCGCATAGTGACGGAGACTCAAGCCCCGCCAATGCGGGGCTTGTTCTTTCGTCTCTGGGACACGCCCATGAAAAAGGCCGCCCTTGTCGGGGCGGCCTTTTTGTTCTCCCCTCTCCCCTCGCGGGAGAAGGGTTGGGGATGAGGGGCGACTCGCCTACACATACTCCATAAAGACGCGGGAGGTGAGCTTGGTGATGAGCTCATAGGGAATGGTGCCGATCTGGTCGGCAACCCGCTCTACCGGCAGCCCTTCCCCCCAGAGCACCGCCTCGTCACCGGACTTGTCGGTGGCGCCGGGACCGAGATCCACCGTGGTCATGTCCATGGAGACGCGCCCCACCAGGGGCACGATGCGGCCATTGACCAGCACTGGCGTGCCGTTGGGGGCCATGCGCGGATAACCGTCGCCATAGCCGATGGCAATCACCCCGAGCCGGGTATCGCGATCCGACACCCAGTTGGCGCCATAGCCTACCGGCTCGCCCGCCTTGTGATCGCGCACCGCGATGAGCTGGGTCTTGAGGGTCATCACCGGCTGCAGGTCATAATCCGCCGCCACCGTATTGGGGAACGGCGACACGCCGTAGAGGATGACGCCGGGGCGCACCCAGTCGCAGTGGGAATCCGGCCACGCCAGGATGCCTGCCGAGTTGGCCATGGCGCGCTCGCCCGACAGCGGCGCAGTCAGCTGGCTGAACAAGTCGATCTGCTCGCGGGTGGTGGGTTGCTCCAGCTCATCGGAGCGGCTGAAGTGGGTCATGACGTTGAACGGCTGCACCACGTTCTTGCACTTGCCGAGGCGCTCGATAAAGGCGGGCATCTCCTCGGCCCGTACCCCGAGGCGGTGCATGCCGGTGTCGAGCTTGAGCCAGGCCACCACGGGGGCAGGCAGCTCCGCCTGCTCCAGCGCTTCGAGCTGCTCCCAGGTGTGCACCGCGGTCTGCAGGTTGTTGGCCGCCAGCACCGGCAGGTCGGCGGCGCTGAAGAAGCCCTCCAGCAGCACGATGGGCTTGACCACGGCGCAGGAGCGCAGCATCAGCGCCTCTTCGATGCGGGCCACCGCGTAGGCGTCCGCATCCACCAGGGTGCGGGCGACCGGCAGCAGGCCGTGGCCATAGGCGTTGGCCTTGACCACGGCAATGATCTTGCATTGGGGGGCGTGGCGTTTGACCACAGCGAGGTTGTGGCGCAGGGCCGCTGTATTGATCTGGGCGATAGCCGCTTTCATCTGTTTTCCCTTACGAGGGCATGATAATCAGGCACCGGGTGGTGTCAGCCCTCAAATCTCATCGTCTAAGGCCGGACCGGCAGAATTGTCGAACCGGGAAAACTGTTTATGGATGCCGGGAGCAGGCTCCCGGCTTACTTAGTAGTCATCATCAAACGCCGGGCCCGCGTAGTTGTCAAAGCGCGAGAACTGACCCTGGAAGGTGAGCCGCACTCGTCCTATGGGGCCGTTACGCTGCTTGCCGATGATGATCTCGGCGATCCCCTTGTCGGGGCTGTCGTCGTGATAGACCTCGTCGCGGTAGATGAACATGATCAAGTCCGCATCCTGCTCGATGGAGCCGGATTCCCGCAGATCCGAGTTGACCGGGCGCTTGTCGGCACGCTGTTCCAGGCTTCGGTTCAGCTGGGAGAGCGCCACCACGGGGCACTGCAGCTCTTTCGCCAGCGCCTTGAGGGAGCGGGAGATTTCACCGATTTCCAGAGTTCGGTTGTCAGACAGCGCCGGCACCCGCATCAGTTGCAGGTAGTCCACCATGATCATGCTGATGCCGCCGTTGTCCCGCGCCACCCTGCGGGCACGGGAGCGCACTTCGGTCGGGGTGAGGCCGGAGGAGTCGTCGATGTACATCTTCCCCTTCTCCAGCAGCAGCCCCATGGTGGAGGAGAGCCGCGCCCAATCCTCGTCGTCGAGCTGGCCGGTCCGCACCTTGGTCTGGTCGATGCGCCCCACCGAGGCCAGCATACGCATGATGATCTGCTCGGAGGGCATCTCGAGGGAGAAGATCAGCACCGGCTTGTCGGCGGTGAGGGCCGCGTGCTCGCACAGGTTCATGGCAAAGGTGGTCTTGCCCATGGAGGGACGGGCGGCGACGATGACCAGATCCGAACGCTGCAGGCCGGCGGTCATCTTGTCCAGATCGTTGTAGCCGGACGACACGCCGGTCACCCCGTTGTGGGGGGTCTTGAACAGCTCTTCAATCTTGTCGACGGTCTGCTCGAGGATGAGCTTCAGGGGCTGGGGGCCCTCGTTGGCGCTGGTGCGCTGCTCGGCGATCTGGAACACCTTGCTCTCGGCCAAGTCCAGCAGATCGTTGGAGGTACGTCCCTGGGGCTCGTAGCCTGCTTCGACTATCTCGTTGGCGACCGAGATCATCTCCCGCACCACCGCCCGCTCACGCACGATCTCGGCGTAGGCACTGATGTTGGCGGCACTCGGGGTGTTCTTGGCGATCTCCACCAGATAGGCGAAGCCACCGGCCTCTTCCAGTTGCTCGGAGCGCTCGAGCTCCTCCTGCAGAGTGATAAGGTCGATGGGGTTGCCCGCATTGGAGAGGCGGGTCATGGCCTGGAAGATCAGGCGGTGCGGGCGGCTGTAGAAATCCTTGTCGATCACCCGTTCGGCGACCCGATCCCAGGCCTCGTTGTCCAGCATCAGGCCGCCCAGTACGGACTGTTCGGCCTCAAAAGAGTGGGGAGGTACTTTCAGCTGTTGTGTCTTGGCGTCTTTTTTCGCCGTCACTTGCTCTGCCATACACATAAAAACCGCAGCGGGAAGGGGACGGGAATTTTACAAAAGAAACCCCGCCATCGCGAGCGCTAATACGTCCCGTCATCGCATCCGGCGACAAGACGGGACCCAGGCCTCGTCAGCGTCATCCACTTGTGCGCCGCAGACATGCCTCACAGTACGAGAAAGGGCCAGACCAGGGTCTGATCTTTCGTTCTAGCTCTTTGTTTGTTGCGCAGCCTGCGCACCGAGCGACTCGGCCGTCTGTGTCTCATGGGCGCCTCCCCTGTCGGACGACTCAATCTGTTCATGAATAATTCATGCCATCCGTGATAATCATACCCGCAAGCTGCAACACAAAAAGGGACTGGCAGCCTGCCATGCGCCTCGCTGAGCTTGCACAAGCAGAGCATGCCCCCACCTACATGAGAGTGAAAGAGTCAAAATGAAAAAGATGCTGACCCTGTTTGCCCTGATCCTGGCCATTGGCCTTGGGGCACCCATCGCCGAGGCCAAGAAACTTGGTGGCGGCAAATCCTTTGGCAAGAGCTACAAGACGGCTCCAGCCCAACCTGCAGCCAAGCCGGTCGACACCAAGAACCCGACCGTGGGCGCCCAGGCACCCAAGAAAGGCGGCATGATGGGCGGCCTGCTGGGTGGTCTGCTGGCCGGCGGCCTGTTCGCCTACCTGCTGGGCAGCGGCGCCTTCGAAGGTCTGCAAGGGATGGACTTCCTGCTGATCGCCCTGCTGGCACTGGGCGGTGTCTTCCTGTTCCGAGCCCTGCGCAGGAACAAGGCAGCAGCGGCCCAGCCACAGACGGCCTATGCGGGCTATCAACCGCCCCAGAGCGCGGCCCCCCAGCAGTTCGAGCAAAGCCACAGCGCCCCGCAGGCCACCGGTTTTGCCGACAGCGACGTGCCCTTCCGTCTGCCCCCGGGCTTTGACATGAACGGCTTCCTGGCCGGCGCCCGCGATCACTACCGCACCCTGCAAGAGGCCTGGAACAAGAACGACCTGGAGAAGATCCGCGAGTACGTGAGCCCCGAGCTGTTCGAGCACCTCAAGGCCGAACGCGCCGAGCTCTCCGGTGAGCAGCACACCGAGGTGATGTACGTGGACACCCAGCTGGTCCGTGCCGACTACGGCAGCGACTGGGCCCAGGTGAGCGTGCGCTTCAGCGGCCGCTACATGGACCGTCAGGAGCAGGTCGAGGAGGATATCAAGGAGGTGTGGCACCTCGAGCGTGATCTCGCCAAGGACAATGCCCCCTGGCATATCGTCGGCATCGAGCAGCTCTAAGCACGCTCCTCCGGCAAGCATGATAAAGGCGACCTCAGGGTCGCCTTTTTATTGCCATCGGATCGTGTCATGCCCTATTTCGAGGCAGCTCCCCGTGGCCGGATATATTTCCCGAGAGACAATGCTGATGACATTGAAAATAAAAAGAGAGGCAGCCATGGCTGCCTCTCTTTTTTATTGGCTCGGGGTGCAGAGATTATTTGCAACCCTCTACCGAGGTGGAGTTGATATAGCTGACCTCGCCGGCCGGCTGATAATCGGCGACCTGGATGGTCTTCTTCGCCGCGATATAATCCTTCAGCACACCGGCATCCACCAGACCGGCATTGATGGTGTCGATCTTCGGATAACCGTCACCACCGGCCGCGCTGAAGCTCGGGATGGAGAAGCTGTAGGTTGCTGCCGGATCGAAGGCCTTGCCGCCGATGGTGGCGATGTCCACACTCTTGGCTTGGCAATCCACCGTCATCTTGATACCGCCGAACTGGGCATAGCCACCGGTATTGGCGGTCTTGGTCGCGACCTGACCCAGGTAGGTCAGCAGCTCGTTGCCGCTCATGGTCGCCTTGTTGACGGTGTTGCCGAACGGATGCACGGTCAGCACGTCACGGTAGCTGATGTCCCCTGCCGCGATGGAGGCACGTACCCCGCCGGAGTTGACGATGCCAAAGTCGGTGCTCAGCTTCTCGGCGGTCGCGGTGGTGATGAGACGACCCAGGTTGGTCTGCTTGTTGCGGACGTTGGCGCGCTCACCGTCCAGTACGCCATCGGTGGCACCGATAACCACACCCAGCTCCTGCTGTCCCTTCTCCTGATAAGTGAGCAGGGTGTTGTAGAGCTCGGGATCCTTGACGATCTCTTCTTGGATGAAATCACCGTCCGCGTTCTTCAGGTTGACCGGGATCAGATCGTACTGGGTCAGGGTCAGCTTGCCATTCTGATAGTCAAACTGGGCACGACCCACATACTTGCCCCACTCGTGAGCCTGCATGATCCAGGTGCCGTTCTGCTGATCCGGCTGGCAATCGTCGCCCGGCTTGAAGTCGGCGTACTTGTCCGGGGTGCCCGGCTCCATGCAGACCGGGTTCTGGGAGTGACCACCGATGATGGCGTCCAGGGTGCCTGCCGGCAGCGCACGGGCCATTTCCACGTCACCCGGTGCGTTGCTGCCGTGCTGACCATTCTCGTAATGGCCCATGTGGGTGATGGCAAGAACCAGGTTCGCCTCTTTGTTGTCGCGGATCTGCTTGCCGAGATTGGCGGCTTCCGTGGTCGGATCGCGGAACTCCAGGGTCTGGACGTTGTTGGGATCCACCAGCTGGGCGGTGTCCTCTGTGGTCAGACCCAGCACGGCGACCTTGAGGCCGCTTTCCAGCTTGAACACCTTGTAGGGATCGAAGTAGCGCTTGCCGCTCGTCTTGTCATAGATGTTGGCGGAGATCATCGGGAACTGGGCCCACTGACGCTGTTTCTCGAGGATGGTCAGGGGGTTGTCGAACTCGTGGTTGCCCACCGCCATGGCATCGTAACGGATGCTGTTCATGGCCATGAAGTCCGGCTCTGCATCCTGCAGATCCGACTCTGGCACCCCGGTGTTGACGTCACCGCCGGAGAGCACCAGCACTTCGCTGCCCGCCGCTTTCGCCTCGGAACGCAGCCGCTCGACCAGGGTCTTCTGGGCCGCCATGCCATATTCGCCCTTGTCGTTGTGCCAGAAACGACCGTGGGTATCATTGGTATGCAAAATGGTCAGCTTGCAGACATTTTCGGTGCAGGGGGCGACGCTGTCGTTGCTTGAGGTATTGCAGCCGCTCAATGCGGCAAGCACTGCCAGTGCGATACTTCCTTTGACAAATTTATAATTCATTTCCATATCACCTTGTTATTTTGTTATTGGACGACCCTATCCAGGATCGGGCGGTAATATAACAAACAACATGTGACGGTTTTTCATCGGCGACTCACAAATTCCGCCAAATGTGATCATCCACGCAACCTGTTTCCCCTATTTGGAACAGAGGCCCCCCACTCACAGAGCAATTTCCCCCATGATGGCAGCCCGCCGGTAACGGTTATGGCATACTGCCCGCCAATCAATGCCAAGGAGTGCCTGGAATGGCCAAGTACGACAAAATTTCCCCCGAAACCCAGCAGGAGGCGATGAAGATCGCCCGTGCCAACCAGAAGCCGGGGCAGACCAAGGAGCAAACCCAGCTCATCGCCCAGGGGATCCAGAAGGGCATAGACGAATACAAGAAACAGATGAAGGCGAAGGCCCGCGAGGCCAGCCGCCAGAAGAAACTGCAAGCCAAAGCCAGGCACTCTTCCCAAGAGACACGGGAAGAGGAGAGCGAAGCCGAGGTCATCGAGCTCACCCGCCAGCACCCGCTGCCCTGGATCCTGCTGATGCTGAGCTGGCTGGTATTTGCCGTGCTCTGGTTCTGGTTCCGCTGATCCTGCCCAGGCAAACCTTTGCCCTGCGATCCGCTTCACAGCCCGGGCGCGGGGGGCTGGTCATTCTCCACCCGGACTGCCTACACTCTGCCCCCCTTGTCAGGAGACACTCATCATGAACCCGGCCCCGCTCTATCTGCTGGCTCCCCTCGCCCTCTTCCTCGTGACCCTGGTGCTCTATCGCATCTCGCCACTGCGGGCGGTCGCCGCCGGCCATGCCCGCTGGTTTATCCTGCCCGCCTTCACCCTCTTTATCCTGCTCATCGTCATCAATGGCGCTGCGGATCCCGCCCTGCGAAGCCCTGCTTTCCACTGGCTGATGCCGGGGTTCGGCTTTGCCCTGAGCCTGTTCCCTGCCCTGCCCAAGGCACTGGTACCGCGCCTGGCTATCAAGGAGGGAGCCTTTGCTGCCCTGGGTCTGATGCTGATGAGCCTTGCCATGGTCTACTGATCGGCAAGCGCTGGCGTCACGATGGCGCCAGCCCCCCTTCTTGTACAAAGAATGGCCTTCAGGCATCTTGGTGGGCGGATAACCGGCATGGAGGCCAGATGAACAATCCGCCCGATTTCATGGCACTGTGGGATTATCAGGATCCCGTTGCCAGCGCCCAGCGTTTTCAAGCACTGCTGCCCGAGGCGCGTGCCGCCAACCTGCAATGGGAGCTGGAGCTCCTCACCCAGATAGCCCGCACCCATTCGCTGCAACGCCAGTTTGCGCAGGCGCACCAGCTGCTCGACGAGATAGAACCCCGCCTCACCGAGGCGACTCCACGGGCCCGCCTGCGCGCCTTGCTGGAGCGTGGCCGCACCTTCAACTCCGCCGGTGACAAGGCCAGCGCCAGAGCCCTGTTTGAACAGGCCTGGCAACTGGGAGAGCAGCACGAAGAGCACTATCTGGCCATCGATGCGGCCCACATGGTGGCCATCGCCGCCCCCCTGGAGGAGCAGAGCCACTGGCACCAGCTGGCGATGACCCTGGCCGAGCGCAGTCACGACAAGCGGGCACGAGGCTGGCTCGCCACCCTCTACAACAATCAGGGCTGGACCCTGTTCGAGCTGGGTCGCCTCGACGAGGCCATCGCCTGTCAGCAAAAGTGCCTGGCCTGGCACGAGCAGCACAACAACCAGGGCAAAGCCTTTATCGCCCGCTGGAGTCTGGCGCGCCTGAGCCGGGCCCAGGATCGCCATGAACAGGCCATGGCCGAACTGGCGCAGTTGCGCGACGACATGACCGCCGCTGGCACCCCCGAGGATGGCTATGTGTTCGAGGAGCTGGGGGAGAATGCGCTCGTGCTCAATGATCCCGCGGCGCCCGAATACTTTGCCCGCGCCTGGTTTCTGCTGTCACAGGATGGCTGGTTCACCGCCAACGAGGCAGAACGACTGGCCAGGCTCAAGCAGCTCGCCAAACTCTGATAAGGGTGCGGGGCGACCAATTGGCCGCCCCGCACATCAGCATGTCTGCCCTGGAGCAGAGGTGACGGCTCAGGCCGGACTCGCCTCTTCCCAGCTCTGCTTCTTGCGATAAATCGTGGAGGGGCTTATTTCCAGCAGGGCCGCCGCCTTGGGGATGTTGCCGTCACAACTGGCGATGGCCTGTTCGATGGCCTCCTTCTCCACCTGCCAGAGCGGACGGACCTGCCTGCGAACGACGACGGATTCTGACTGGGGATCCGCGATCCCGACCGCAGGCTCCGGGGCCAGGGTACGCCCCCCGTTGAGGGGAGGTGGCAGGATATCCGGGCTCACCAGCTCGCCATCGTTGAGCACCACTATGTTGCGCACCACGTTTTGCAGCTCGCGCACGTTGCCGGGCCAGGGGTAGTCGAGCAGCACCTGCACTGCGTCCGCATCAAAGTCCCTGAACCGCTTGTTCTCCTCACCGGCATAACGCAGCAGCAACTCCCGGGCCAGCAGCAGGATGTCCTCTCCCCGCTCCCTCAGGGGGGGCAGCGCCAGCGGGATCACGTGCAGCCGGTAGTAAAGGTCTTCACGAAACCGTCCGGCCTTGACCTCCACCAGGGGATCCCGGTTGGTGGCGCAGACAAAGCGCACATCCACCGTCTCCAGCTTGCCGCTGCCGACCCGCTGCAGGGTGCCGGTCTGGATGAAACGCAGCAGCTTGCTCTGCAGGTCGAGATCCATCTCGCAGATCTCGTCGAGGAAGAGGGTGCCGCCGTCCGCCAGACTGGCCGCCCCCTTGCGATCCCCCTGGGCACCGGTAAACGACCCCTTCACATGGCCGAAGATCTCGCTCTCCATCAGGTCATGGGGGATGGCGGCGCAGTTGAGGGCGATGAAGGGCTGATCCCGACGCGGGCTGCACTGGTGGATGGCCTCTGCGCACACCTCCTTGCCGGTGCCGCTCTCGCCAGTGATGAAGACGGTGGCCTTGCTCGGCGCCGCGCTCTCGATGATGCGATAGACCGCCTGCATCGCCATGGAGGCGCCAATGAAACCGGCAAAGGAGCTGCGCTCGAAGTTTTCCCGATACTGGGCCACCAGCGAGCTGAGCTGCTGGTGCTTCAGGGCATTGCGCGCCGTGGCGCACAGGCGCTTGCCATCGAACGGCTTGGTGAGAAAATCGAAGGCCCCGAACCGCATCGCCTCCACCGCCACATCCACCGAGCCGTGAGCGGTGATCACCACCACGGAGCAGGGCAGTTGCCGCTCCGTGATCTGCTGCAAGATGTCCATGCCGGACATGTCGGGCAACTCCAGGTCGAGCAGCACCACGGGGGGCGGGCTTGCCAGCAATTGTGCCAAAGCCTGCTGGCCACAATCTGCCAGCTGCACCTCGTAGCCATCCTGGGCCAGATACTGCTCATAGACGACCGCCAGACTGCGGGTATCTTCCACCAACAGGACACGGGGTTTGCTTTCAGCCACGAGATCCATCCTTGCGCTTGATTTTGTTGTCTATTCTGGGGGCTAGCCGCCACACACTCAAGACGGCCTCATCGCTTTATCCGGGGGATTGCGACAATACACAAGCAAAAACGGCTCCCTGGGGAGCCGTTTTTATGGTGCTTTGAGCTTATTTCTTGGCGTTGTCGCCATCGGCAGCCGGTTTTTCGATGGCCAGCAGCTCTACGTCAAATACCAGCACGGCGTTGGCCGGGATGGAACCTGCACCGTGCTCGCCATAGGCCAGCTTGGACGGCAGGAAGAACTTGAACTTGGAACCGACCGGCATCAATTGCACCCCTTCGGTCCAGCCCGGGATCACCTGGTTGAGCGGGAAGGTAGCCGGCTCGCCGCGATCGACGGAGCTGTCAAACTTGGTGCCGTCGGTCAGGGTACCGGTGTAGTGCACCTTGACGATGTCGGTGGCCTTCGGCTTGGCGCCGTCACCCATCTTCTCGACCTGATATTGCAGGCCGGACTCGGTGCTCTTCACGCCCTCTTTCTTGGCGTTGGCAGCCAGGAACTCTTCACCCTTCTTCAGGTTTTCCACGGCATCCTTGTCGGCCTTCGCCTTAGTCAGCTCGTTGATCTTGGCGTCGTATTCCTGCAGAACCTTCTGGATCTCCTCGTCGGTCATCTTGGCTTCTTTGCCCAGACCGTCGGTGACACCCTTCAGGATCACGGTGTTGTCCAGCTTGATGCCGAGCTCTTGCTGGCGCTCCAGGGTATTGGCGATATAACGACCCATGGAGAGGCCGATCGCATAGCCGGATTGCTCTTCAAAGCTCTTGGCCTCAGCCTTGGGGGCCTCTGCCGGCTTGCTGGCTTCTGCCTTGACCTCTGCGGTGTTGGTCGCAGCAGGTTTCTCATCTTTTTGGCAAGCAGTCAGACCGACGGCAACCGCCGCAGCCAACAGGGACACCTTCAGAAAATTGTTCATCAGTTTCTCCAAAACTCTAAATACCGCTCTCGGTTCCTTCGTGAAATGAGAGGTTTATCGTGATAAGCGCCTTATACTAACGCCGTGATCGCAGGTAACGAAAGCATGAGACAGGAAAAATGATCAAAAGTGCCATTTATCTCATCGGTATTTGCCTGATGCTGACGGGGTGCGAACAACGCTCACTTCCCAGCCAGCAGATCCACCTCGCCAACCAGGGTCTGCTGAGCGCGGATCTCGTCAGTTCCGGCAAGCTCGCGCTCGTCTCCAGCCTGAGTCAGGGCACTGTGGTGTGGGATCTGGAACAGGGCAAGGAGCGCTGGCGCTGGCGCCAGAGCGACGACCAGGAGGAGTTCGTCACCCTGACCCGCTTCTCCCCCGATGACAGCCATGCCATCACCGCCACTCAGCACACCTTCGCCATCTGGCGCTTGCAGGATGGCCGCTCCCAGGGCTACTACTCCCTGCCAGAATCCCCCCTGCGCGATGCGGCGATCTCGGCGGATGGCCGCCAGGTGCTCATCGGCCGTGAAGACGGCAAGGCGGAAGTGGTCGACACCCAGACCGGACGCCGGCTGCAATTCCTCGGCCACACCGAACAGGTCAACACGGTGGATCTCTCCCCCAACGGTCGCTATGCCCTCACCGGCGGCAACGATTACAGCGCCTATCTGTGGGATACCCGCACGGGCCAGGTGGTGTGGCGCTTCAACCACGCCGGGCGAGTCGTGATGGCGAGACTGGATCCGTCCGGACGCTTCGCCTTCACCGCAGACAGTCG
Source organism: Aeromonas sp. QDB63 (assembly GCF_027707425.1). Lineage (NCBI taxonomy): Bacteria > Pseudomonadati > Pseudomonadota > Gammaproteobacteria > Aeromonadales > Aeromonadaceae > Aeromonas > Aeromonas sp. QDB63. The sequence continues at coordinate 49,662 of NZ_JAPCIS010000023.1, read as the reverse complement.
CCAGGCCAGCATCTGGGATCTCAAAACCGGCAAGGAGCACAGCAGGTTGCAATATGATCACCGCTTCGAGGTCTACACCAGCGCCCGCTTCGCCAACGGCGGCAACTGGCTCATCACCGGCGCCCCCTCCCGCCAGCTCACTCTGTGGCAGGTGAGTGACGGCCAGCCGTTGCAGAGCTGGCGCGTCTCGCCCCATCCCAAAGTGAAACCACCGAGCGCTGTGGTCTATGGCGTGGCTTTGCGCGACAATAACCACCTCGTCAGTGCCAGCTCCAGTGGCCTGGCTGAAATCTGGACTATCAAGTAAGGACCAAAAGGCCCATGAGTCAGCAACTAAACGAACGCCTCGAAACCCTGGAAAGCCGCCTCGCCTTTGCCGAATACACGGTGGAGCAGCTCAACGACGAGGTCACCACCCAGGGTCGCGAGCTGGACCGGCTCAAACACCAGATCCATCTACTGGTAGATAAATTGCAGAGCGTACAGCCGAGCCAGATCGCCAGCATGGCCGAAGAGACGCCGCCACCGCACTACTGATGCGTGCCAGCCATAAAAAAACCCGCGCCATGCGCGGGTTCTTTTATCATCGGCCAGGCCGTGATCAGTGCTGATGGCCCTTGCCACCACAACCACCACCACCGCAGCAACCACCGTGACCGTGATCGTCGCCGTGATCGTGTGCATGGTTGTGACCATGGCCACCACAGCAGCCACCGTGGTCATGATCGTGATCGTGATCATGGTCATGACCATGATCGTGACCGCAGCCACCAGCGCCGTGCACATGGCCATGGGCCAGCTCTTCGGCGGTCGCGGCACGCACGTCCTTGATCTCGACCTTGAAGCCCAGGGTCACGCCAGCCAGGGGATGATTGCCGTCCACCTTGATGAACTCCTCGGACACCTCGATGACGGTCACCGGGCGGTGGCCGTCGTCGGTCTCGGCCACAAAAGTATCCCCTTCAGACACTTCCATACCGTCGAACAGCTCGCCGGGCACTTCCTGCACCAGATTCTCGTCGTACTCGCCATAGGCCTGGTTCGGCGTCAGGGTGACGTCGAACGCCTCGCCCACGCTGCGACCTTCCAGCTCGGCTTCGAGGCCGGAGACCAGGTAACGGGTACCGTGCAGATACACCAGCGGCTCTTTACCGACAGTGGTGTCGATGACTTCACCGTGTTCGTCGGTGACCGTGTATTCCAGCGTAACCACGCTCAGGGGAGCTACTTTCATGTCAGGGATCCTGCGGATAGAAAAAAACGGGCTCAGAATACCTCAAAAAGGCAGACAAGCATATGGTCGGCCCGGCTTCAGTGTGATGAAAAAGTCATCAACAGCGACCAGCCTGACCGGCGTACCATCACCTTGAGGCATGGCCCTCACTCGGGACGAAACACCCCTATCACCTGCTCCGCCTCGCGCGTCGCCTTGTCCACCTGCTCCTGGGTCTGCACCTGGGTATCCCCGCACTCGACACAGGTCACCTTCTCGACTCCATGCTCCATATACAGCATCATGGTGTCCATCTTGCCGCACGCCGGGCAAACCGCCCCGGCAATGAAGCGTTTTTTACGTCTGGTTTCCATTTTTGTTACCTCCAGGCAGCATCATATCAGGGTTTTTACATGCATCACGCCATCGAATATCAGCATTTTTCCACTTCCACCCTTCAGGTCGGCCCCCGCAAGCGCTCCCCCATGGGCCAATTGCTGCGCGTCACCCAGGGGGTGGCGCTGCTGAAATTGGGTGCCCATGAGCTGCTGCTGACACCTGGCAGCCACTTCTGGCTCTGTGCCGATGCCCTCGCCGCCTTCACCCCTCTGGCTGGCTGCCAGCATGATCTACTGGCCTGCTCCGTGCGGGTGCCCCAGCCCGCCCAGGCTGGCTGGTTGCAGGCAAGCCCGTTGATGGACGCACTGCTGGACAGCCTGGCGGCCTGGTCACGCCCACGCGACTGGCAAGGCCCCTATGGGCAGCGGCTGCAAGTGGTGGGAGATGAGTTGCACGGCTGCACCATCTCGTCACTGGGGGATCAGGCACTGCAAGATGCCTGGCAAGCCCTGGCCAGAGCGCAGCCGGATAGCGTGGCTGCCTGGCAGACCCTGCTGGGCACTCGCGGTCTCGAGGGCCCGGACGCCCGGGCACTGCAGGATCAGTGGCAACTGTTGCAGGGGATTCGCCTGCTGCGAAGCGGCAGCACACCGTCACAGGTGGTGAGCAGGCTGGGTTATCGGGATGAAAGCGCGCTGGCCGAGGCTCATCTGCAATGGCTCGGGGCGCCCCTCTCCCCTCAGCCGTCCGCGACCCGATAAGAGAGGCATAAAAGGATGACAAAAGAAATCCAGTTTTGCGGCTCACCGCCGCTAACAACAAAGGAGTCATTCATGTCACCATCCTTTATGCTGAACACCCGATTGACCGTCACCGACTAGATCAACAGGACATCCGCCATGACGAGCAAGGCCAACCAATCCCAGGGCATGTTGCTGTTCCACCTCTCTGCCAGACAATCCTTCGCCATCGGTACCCTCAAGGTGAAGGAGATCGTGCCCTACACCCAGCTCACCGCTCTACCACAATCCCATCCCACCGTGCTCGGTGCCGCCAGCATGCGCGGCATCACCATCCCGGTGATCGACATGGCAATGGCCGTGGGCTACCGCCCCATCAGCCGGGAGGAGATGCCCCACTGCTTCATCATCATCACCGATTGCCGCCGCACCCTGGTGGGCTTTCTGGTGCGGGGCATCGACAAGATCACCGAGTGCAACTGGCGTGACATCGAGCCGCCCCCTCCCTCCTTGGGACAGAACGTCTTCGTCACCGGCGTGACCCGGGTGGGAGATCAGTTGATCCAGTTGCTGGATGTGGAGCTCATCCTGTCGCGGGTCTATCCGGACGATCCCAGCCATCTCTACCCCGTGCTGACCGACGTGCAGCGCGAGCGGCTCAAGCCTATGCGGATCCTGCTGGTGGACGACTCCTCCGTTGCCCGTCGCCAGCTCATGGCGGCGCTCGATTACATCAATATCCCCTACGAGGTCTGCACCAACGGACGCGACGCCCTCACCCTGATGCAGACCCGGGTCTCCCAGGGCACGCGGATCGACATCCTGGTGAGCGATATAGAGATGCCGGGACTGGATGGTTACGAGCTGGCCTTCGAGGTGCAGAGCGATGCCAAGCTGGCGGGAGCCTACATCATCCTGCACACCTCCCTCTCCAGCGAGATCAGCGTGGAGCGGGCCCATCAGGTCGGCGCCCACGAGGCGCTCACCAAGTTTGAAGCCAACGAACTGATCCAGGCCATGCTGCGCGGCGCCGAGCACCACGATCGTCTGATGGCCTGATGTCGCGGCGAGCCAAGGGCTCGCCGCCCCCTTTTCCTCCCTGCTCTTCCGAGTCGTTGCATGTTGACAGAAAGCCACTTTCACGCCCCCTGGTGGGCCCGCAACCCCCATCTGCAAACCATTTTGCCCAAGTGGCTGCGCCGCTCGCCTGCCCGCTTCATCCAGGAGCGCTTCGAACTTACGGACGGCGATTTCGTTGATCTGGCCTGGAGCGGCGAACCCGTCCAGGATGAACAACCCCTGGTGGTGGTGTTCCACGGACTGGAGGGGAGCATTCACTCCCACTATGCCAAGGGGCTCTTTGCCCACCTGCAGCGGCAAGGGAACGAGGCGGTGCTGATGCACTTTCGGGGGTGCAGTGGCGAGCCGAATCGGCTGCTGCAGGCCTATCACTCAGGCACCATCGAGGACGCCCAGGCGGTAATTGTCGAGCTGGGGCGGCGTTTTCCTGGCCGTCCCCTGGTCGCCATCGGCTATTCCCTGGGGGGCAACATGCTGGTCAATCTGCTGGCGCGGGCCTGCCCGGCACCATTGAAGGCGGCGGTGGTAGTATCGGCCCCGCTGCAACTGGCAAGCTGTGCCGATCGGGTCAATCAGGGCTTCTCACGGGTCTATCAGAACTACCTGCTGCGCACCATGCGAACCAACCTGCAAAGCAAGATCCGGCGCCAGAGCGCGGCACGGGCGCGCTGGCAGCCGGCCCAGATCACCCGCATCGCCACACTGAGGGAGTTCGACGAGCTGGTGACGGCACCGCTCCATGGTTTCGAGAGCGCCGATCACTACTACCAGACCTGCTCCGGCCTGGGCATGCTGGCCCGCATTCCCATCCCGACCCTCGTCATTCACGCCGCCGACGATCCCTTCATGACCGATGCCGTCATTCCGGCGGCGGAGCAGCTCTCCCCTCTGGTGCGCTACGAGCTGAGCCGCCAGGGCGGCCACGTGGGCTTCCTGCACGGCTCTCCCTGGCGCCCCCGCTTCTGGCTGGATGAGCGCATCAGCCAGTGGTTGCGGGAACAGACTCAGGGCGCGAACCGGTAACCGTTGCGCCCCTCTTCCTTGGCCTGATAGAGGGCGCCATCGACCCGCTCGAGCAGCATGACGAGGCTCTCCCCGGCTCGCCACTGGGCTATCCCCTGGCTCAGGGTGAGGTGGGGGGAAACGTCGGAATCCTCATGGGGCAGAGCCCTGGCCGCCAGAGTGGCGCGAATGCGCTCCGCCACCTCCTGGCCACCGGCCAGCGTCGTCTCCTGCAGCAGCACCACGAACTCCTCTCCCCCGTAGCGCGCCACCAGATCGCCGGGCTCCCGCACACTCTCCTCCAGGCACTCGGCCACCAGGATCAGGCACTCATCCCCCGCCTGATGACCATAGCGATCGTTGTAGCGCTTGAAGAAATCCACATCGAGCAGGATCACGGTGAGCGGTACATCCTGGGTGGTGCCTTGCGCAATGGCACGCTTGCACGCCTGATCGAAGTGGCGACGGTTGGCAATGCCGGTCAGGGGATCCCGGTTGGCCATGGCATTCATCTTGTTTGCCAGCATCAGGTTGTCGTGCTCCCTTGACACCGCAAGCTCGAACCAGCCGTTGAGCATGCGCCGTCCCGTCTCCAGCACCACCAGCAAGACCCCGACCACGATGGTGTTGACCAGAACAAAGGGCTCAGGACTCCAGGAGGCTCTCACCAACAAGAACAGCAGGGGGACCGACACCAGGGCGTAAAACAGCCGCACATCGCAATACGCGGCGACGAGACCGGTCAGCAGCAACAGACTGACCATGTTGAAAATGAAACTGAAGCCCCCCTTCAAGTCGACGATCGAGATGGTGTAACCCACCATGGCCCAGGCTAGCCCCCAGGCCAGGGCACAGACGCACAGGGACACCAGCCAGATGGCATGGGATTGACGGGAGAGCCAGCCCCACCCGAGCGGCAGCAGCAGGCCAACACCTATCATGGCAAAGAGCTGCCATTTGTAGGACCAGGGCAGGTTGCCGACCAGTACCAGGTGTGCATCCCGATAGATGTAGAAGCGGGTCAGCAGAAATACGAGGGCGATGAGATTGATGACCCAGTACCAGCGCAAACCGGCGCTCAGGGCGCGGTGGCGGGCATCGAACAGGTGCTGTTCGAATTGACTGGAGGGTCGGCGTTCGTCAATGGATGGCATGGCACCCCTCGTCCAAAACGAGACAAATCCCTTGCGCTTGCCGACCAGACACCGACAATATCCGCAATCCACTGAGTGAAGATGAAATCATGATTATCCCCTGGCAAGAACTGGAGCCGGACACCCTCACCAACCTGCTCGAACACTTTGTGCTGCAAGAAGGCACCGAATACGGTGAACAGGATGTCAGCCTGACCGACAAGGTCGAAGCAGTCAGGCAACAATTGCTACAAGGTAGCGCCGTGCTTGTCTACAGCGAGCTGCACGAAAGTGTCAATGTCGTCCCAAAGACTCATTTAAGCAAGTCACCCACTGACGACTTCCCCCAGGCGTAACGCGGTCACGGCTTATCGGGCGGCTCACCCCGCCCTCCCCCTATCCAGCACACATCATCAGGCCGCATGACCAGTTCGCCACCCAGCAGCACCTATTCCAACGTACCCAGAGCACAAGGCAGCCCTTGTTCACAGCTATTGCCGGGAAGCGTGGGGGCAGCGGGAGGATGACGGCGCACTTGACCGCACTTTGGGCCACCCCTTATAACGGAACTCCCAAGGAAGAGAGAATTCTATGTCCGCCAAGCATCCCATCATCGCGGTCACCGGTTCGTCCGGTGCCGGTACTTCCACCTCCACCAACGCCTTCCGCTCCATGTTCCACCAGCTTGGATACAAGGCGGCCGTGGTCGAGGGGGACAGTTTTCACCGCTACACCAGGCCCGAGATGGACGTGGCTATCCGCAAGGCCCGGGAGCAGGGGCGGCATATCAGCTACTTCGGCCCGGAGGCCAACGACTTCGGTCTGCTGGAGTCCTTTTTCCAGGAGTATGGCCAGAGCGGCACCGGCCAGTACCGGCGCTATCTGCACAGCTTCGACGAGGCAGTGCCTTTCAACCAGATGCCTGGCACCTTCACCCCCTGGCAGGATCTGCCCGGCGAGACGGATCTGCTGTTCTACGAAGGACTGCATGGCGGCGTGGTCACGGGGGAGCACAACGTGGCGCGGCACGTGGACTTTCTCATCGGCGTGGTGCCCATCGTCAACCTGGAGTGGATCCAGAAGCTCATTCGCGACACCTCGGAACGCGGCCACTCCCGCGAGGCGGTGACCGACTCCATCGTGCGTTCCATGGATGACTACATCAACTTCATCACGCCGCAGTTCTCCCGCACCCACATCAACTTCCAGCGGGTGCCGACCGTCGATACTTCCAACCCCTTCAGCGCCAAGGTGATACCCAGCCTGGACGAGAGTATGCTGGTGATCAGGTTTCGGGGCATCAAGCAGGTGGACTTCCCCTACCTGCTGTCGATGATAGACGGCGCCTTCATGTCCAGGATGAACACCATCGTCGTGCCGGGTGGCAAGATGGGCTTCGCAATGGAACTGATCCTGCGCCCCCTGATCCAGCAACTGATCGAAACGGGCAAGATCACCTGAGCCAAGGAGCTTAATGATGCGCGCTGCACTTCTCTCATTCACGCTGGCAACCCTGCTGGGGGGTTGCAGCTCCGGCCCCGCCGCACCCACGGTCGAAACGGGTACCATGGTGGTTCGCCCGGCGGAGCATTGGACCTACGGGGCGACACCACGCTATGCGCTGGCCGAACAATTCCAGTATGCGGGCAACAGCGCCGCGCCCTGGCTCGAGCCGGTACAGCAGGCCGTCATCCGGCAACTGGACGGCAAAGGCTGGCGCAGCGTTCCCCTGGATGAGGCCGACGTCTGGGTCGCCATCGGGGTAGCTGGCAGCCAGGACATGAGCGATGGCGAGATCTTCTCCCGCCTCGGCATGACACCTGGCCTGAACGCCGCCGCCAATGCCCGCAAGGGGACCCTGGCCGTCGTGCTGCTCGACGGGCATAGCCAGAAAGCGGTGTGGAGCAGCGCCATCCAGCTCGCCAGCGACGTGCCCGTCGCAGAGGAAGCCCGTGGCCAGCTTAGCCAGCAACTGGCCGCCCAGTTGCTGGGCTCGCTACCGTCAGACTGATGTCTCTTTCAACAAAAACGGCCTGCTTCACGCAGGCCGTTTTCCATGCACGCCGTGACGGCATCAGGGTCACTTCAACTCGCAGGTCAGCTGGGTCACACCGCTCTTGACCAGGGTGGCCTGCTTGTCCTGGCGGGAGAAGGTAGTCACCCCGTCGGAATAGCTGGCAGTCTCTTTGGACGACTCGATGCGCCCCAACTTGTGATAGACACCGGCATAAGGGAACTGCACCATGTCGGCCTGGGCATCATAGGTGATGGCCAGCAACTCTTCCCCGCACTGATACTGGCTGTATTGATACTGGGTCGGCTGCGGCATGCTGCAGGCGGCCAGACCGAACAGGGGAAGCAACATCATCATTTTTTTCATCGCACTTTCCTTATGTCATGGCGTTATCGACGGGACAAACTATAGCGGTCAACCCTCAAGAATTTGATAACTATGGGTAATTTCTACCGCTTTTTCCAACATCAGGGAAACTGAACAATATTTTTCCATGGACAGATCCACCGCACGGGCGACCTGCTTCTCCGCCAACCCCTTGCCGGTCACCACGAACTTGAGGTGGATCTGCTCAAATACCCGGGGAACGGTATCGGCGCGGGTCCCTTCCAGTTCGACATGGCAGGCGGTCACGGACTGACGGGCCTTCTCCAGGATGGAGACCACATCGATGGAGCTGCAACCGCCGACAGCCAGCAGGATCATCTCCATCGGGCTGGCACCTTCACCCGGGTTGGCGCCATCCAGGGTCACCTGATGACCGGACTCGCTCTCCCCCACAAACTTCATGCCTTCCACCCAGCTGACCTTGGCTTTCATCTCTCACTTTCCTCTCAATGACGACGGTTCTAACGCCCATAGCATACCTCAAGCCGGGGTCGAGTGGCACATGCGCCAGGTTCTTGCCCGTTCCCGGCGATAAAGCCCCGTTTGTGGCGACAAGCCTCTCCTGCGAAACGGACAACGACCCAAAGGGAAATAGATCGAAATCAACATCCGACCTCCTCTTCTTGCCTAGAATGCCCCGGACGACGCAGCAGATGGCGGCTCACCGGTGGACGGCAAAACCCCAAAGCCTTGTCAGCACAGGCAAAGGCTCTTATTCTACTGCGACCAAAGAGTAAGGAATGGCAAGCTTGGCAACTTGCCTGGACGCACAGTCCATAAAAATGACACTACAGAGGAAGTCTCATGATCATTGGCAAACCGCAAAGCGATCCCACCCTTGAGTGGTTCTTGTCGCATTGCCACATTCATAAGTATCCCGCCAAGAGCACCCTGATCCACGCCGGTGAAAAAGCGGAAACCCTCTACTACATCGTCAAGGGCACCGTCGCCGTCCTGATCAAGGATGACGAAGGCAAGGAGATGATCCTCTCCTACCTGAATCAGGGGGATTTCCTGGGCGAGATGGGGATGTTCGAAGAGAACGAGAATCCGGAGCGTTCCGCCTGGGTACGTGCCAAAGGCGCCTGCGAAGTCGCCGAGATCTCCTACAAGAAGTTCCGCCAGCTGATCCAGGTCAACCCGGACATCCTGATGCGTCTATCCGGTCAAATGGCCAAACGCCTGCAGCACACCAGCCAGAAGGTCGGCAACCTCGCCTTCCTGGACGTGACCGGCCGCATTGCCCAGACCCTGCTCAACCTGGCCAAACAGCCGGATGCCATGACCCATCCGGATGGCATGCAGATCAAGATCACCCGCCAGGAGATCGGCCAGATCGTCGGCTGCTCCCGTGAAACCGTCGGCCGCATCCTCAAGATGCTGGAAGAGCAGGAGCTCATCTCCGCCCACGGCAAGACCATAGTGGTGTTTGGTACCCGCTGACCGGGTTCCGCCGACGGCGCCCGCACAGCGCCGTTGGATAAAAAGGCTGCCCATGGCAGCCTTTTCCGATCCTCTCCCCTATAATCCCGAGCGCCCCGCCGTCATGGCCTTCGCCAAGAGAACTCCTATGCACCTTCAATGCCCCCTTTGCCGCAGCCCCCTGCACCTTCATGCCGCCTCCCGCGGGGTCTATTGCGACAACAAGCACCACTTCGATCCCGCACCGGAAGGCTATCTGGACCTCATCCCCGGCAAGAAGAACCCCAAGGACAGCGACAGCCGGGCCCTGCTGCGCGCCAAGCGCCGCTTCCTGGAACAAGGCCACCAACTGCCTCTGGTGGACGCCATGGCGAACCTGCTCGCTCCTCTTGGCGAGCGCGAGCTTGTCCACCTCGGCTGTGGCGAGGGGTACTACTGCCGCGCCCTGGCTGAGCGGCTGCCCGGCTGGCAGGTCGGCGGTTTCGATCTGGCCAAGAATGCCATCTTCGCTGCCAACAAGGCGCAACCGGAAGGCCAGTTCGTCATCGCCGACCCGGCGCGCGCCCCGCTGCTGCCTGGCACGGCCCAGGTGCTGCTGGTCAACGACCTCAAGGTCAAGACGGAACTCCTGGTCAGCTGGCTGGCGCCGGGCGGCTATCTGCTCCACGTGCAGCCAGGCCCTCGCCATCAGTGGCAATTGCGCGTCAGCCTCAATCCGGTGAGCATGGAACATCCCCTGAGCTGGCCCGCCTTCACCGGGCTTGTCAATGTTGCCCAGCAACGCGCCCAGTTCAGTACGGCGCTGGATCAGGGCCTGCGCGAGCACATTCTGGAGACCAGCCGCCTCGGCTGGCGTGCCAGCGGCGAGCAGCGCCATGCCTTCACCCACCAGGGGCCCGACGCCCTCGAGCAGGATCTGCTGCTCAGCCTGTGGCAAAAACCGCTGTAAACCGGTGACATACCATGAAAAAAGGCCCTGACGGGCCTTTTTGACAAAGCGAGTGCGCCTTTCCCCTGACAGGGAAGAGACACCCGACCACGCAACAAGACAAAAATGGGGCCCTCGGCCCCATTTTTCATCACGGCAGATCAGTTGCAGCTCGCCGCGCCCTGATCGACCCAGACGGCGGCCTTGCCGGGCTCATCGCCCTTGGTCCAGTACTGGGCCTTCCACTTGCGGCCGTTGTGGCTGGTGACATCACCACCGTTGTAGACCACTCCGGCATCCCAACCCAGTTGCACCTGGCTCACCAGTTTCCACTGATCGGCGGTGCGGCTCGGCTCGTTGCCCTGGGTCCAATACTTGGCCTGCCACACCAGTTGCTTGTGGCTCACCTTGTCATTGGTGTTGTAGACGGTACCTGCACTCCAGGCCGGGTGGTTGGCCGCATCCGGATCGCTGGCCTCGCAGCCACCACCTGTACTGGCCGGCTTGACGGTCAGGCGGGTAACGGCTGTGGCATCCAGCGCCCCGTCGGTGACCACCAGGGTCAGATCGTAGGCCGTATCACTGGTCACGTTCGAACCCGTTACCACCAGGGTCGCGCTGTCCAGACCGGTGGCACTGAGCCCGGCCGGCACTGTCCACTGATAGCTCAGGGCATCACCATTGGGATCGGAAGCGGTGGCCTTGATGCTCACCTGCTTGCCGGCCTCGACGGTCGCACTGGCCGGTACGCTGACCACGGGGGGCAGGTTCGGCTGCGGCGCCTTGTTGGTGACCACCACCTGATCCTTGGCCGAGAGCCCCTGATCGTCGGTCACGGTCAGCTCGAACACCAGATTGATGTCGCTGCTGACGGCATCCAGTACCACACGGGCCTTGGCCTGGGTGGCATCCAGCAGGCTGGCCTGGGGTCCGGAGACCTGTTTCCAGCTGTAGGTCAGCGCCCCGTTTTCCGGATCGTGGGAGGCACTGCCGTTGAGGGTCACCTCGGCCGGGCCGGTGGCACTCAGATCGCTGCCGGCATTGGCAACCGGCGGCTTGTTGACCGGCGGCAGCGTACCCTCGCCGTGGCCCAGCCCCTCGTGCATGGCGTTGAGGATGTCGCCGTTGTCCGCATCGATTTCCCAGGCGAACAGACCGCCGAGCTGGTTCGCCAGTACGTACTGCCCCTTGGCCTTGACCGAGCGGTCGTTGTCGAAGGTGATGAGGTCACCACTGCTGGCCTTGAAGACATAGGGGGCCTCGGCCGACTCATCATAGCCCTGCTCCCAGCCTGCGCCCATGCGGTTGTTGACGATGTCGCGGTAATCCACCACGCCATTTTCCCAGGTACCGCTCACCGGTCCGGTAGCGGTGCCGGTGAAGGGATTGCCGGCCTGGTAGTTCTTCACTCCGGTCCAGCCACGGCCATACATGGCCGCCCCCACCACAATCTTGCCCGGTGTCACCCCTTGACCCAGCAGCGCCTTGACGCCCTTGTCGGTGGTGTACTTGGTGGCCGGATCCCAGCTGGAGGCAAAGAGGTTGGTCTGGTGGGCCAGATTCGTCAGGCCGAAGGCGCCGCTGAAGTCGTAGCTCATCAGGAAGATGTGGTCCATGTACTGCTGGGCCGCCTGATAATCCACCTTGGCAATCTTGTCACCGCCGGCGCTGATGGCCGAGGTCAGCTCATACTGGCGGCCGGTCTCGGCTTCCAGTTCATCGAGCATGGCTCGCAACTCCTTCATCAGCACCACATAGGTGGCGCCGTCATTCGGGCCGCCCAGGCTGGGGTTGGCCCCCTGTCCGCCCGGGAACTCCCAGTCGATGTCCACGCCGTCGAAGAATTTCCAGGTCTGCAGGAACTCTTTGACCGAGGCGACGAAGGTATCGCGCTTGGTCTTGTCACCCAGGAAATAGAAGGGATCGGAGAGAGTCCATCCGCCGACAGACGGCAGGATCTTGAGGTCCGGGTGGGCCTGTTTGAGGGCCATCAGGTTGCCGAAGTTGCCCTTGTAGGGCTCATCCCAGGCGCTGAGGTTGCCCTGGGACATCTGGATCGCCGCCCAGGGATCATGGATGGAGACCTTGAAGTCTTCGCGGCCCGCACAGGAGCGCTGCAACGCCTCGAAGCTGCCGGAGATCTCTTTGAGGCTGTCGTTGATGCCGTTGCCACCGCAGATGGGGGTGAAGCCGTAGAGAATATGGGTCAGGTTCTGGGCCGGGATCTTGTCCACGGTGAACTTGCGACCATAGACCCCCCACTCCACGTAGTAGGCCCCCACCACCTTGCCGGACTTGTTGGCGTAGGGCTTGTTGTTCTCCTTGAGGGGCGCATTGAGCGGCGCCAGGTGGCTGCCGTCGGTATCGGCGACCATCAGCTCCTTCTTGTCGGAGAGGGTGCAGCCGTCGGCGTTGCACAGGGCCACCTGCATCTGGTAACGCCCCCCCTTGGTGACCTTGAAGTTGGCAGTACCCGCGGCGGAGGCCGGGCCTGACCACACCTCCTTGCCGTCGAGCAGTACCTTGGCGGTCTGTCCGACGTCACCGGACCAGAGGTTCCAGGTCACGCTGATGGGAGCGCCATCCTTGTGGACGGTCACCAGCTGGTTGTAGGCCGAAGCGGCCTGATTGACTTCAACGATGGCAAACTTGGTGGGGCCGGAGCCAATGGTGGGTTTGCCCGGGGCAGCGGCGAAGGCGGAGGTAGTGCAAAGCCCCCCGACCAGAAGCGCCAGCAGGGAAAGTTTTGGACTTAACATATTTGAACTTCCTTATTTCGTTATTGGAATTAACAACGAAAAAGGCAACGCAACCTGCCAGGTAACGCAGACAACATCGCAACCATGGCTTGGCCCATGGACGATACAACCTGTGGTGGCCCCGCTATCCTAGGTACGCAGACCCTTAGACCGGAAGCTTTGCGTCCCGGACTTTCATCCGGTTTGCCTTTTTGCACAACTTGATTTGCGACAAAAATAATCGCCGAATGACTATAGAGGAGAGTCGCTCGGGTGCCACCTGCCAAAAGTGACACCCAACAAGACTCAATTATCACCAAACTCGGCAAATGGCGACGAAAGAGGCACCATCATCGCCGATCATGACACCTGGATGGCATCCAGAAAATGTTCAGCCAATGCTCGATTATGTGAGACCAGTCACTGAACCGGCATCAGCAGGCTGTTCATCAGGGCGCGCAGCTTGAGAGGTTTGACCGGTTTGCTCACGTAGCCAAAGCCGTGCTCACGGATCTGTGCCTGCAACTCGCTCTTGCGATCCGCACTGATGATGATGCCGCCGATACCGTTGCCATGGGCCAGCCTGATCATGTGCAACGCCTGCAACCCGGTCTTGCCGTCATCCAGGTGATAGTCCGACAGCACCAGCGCAGGCAGGAAGCCGCCGCCGATGATCTCTTCCGCCTGCTCCAGGCTCTGGGCACAGCGCACCTCGCAGCCCCAGCGTCCCAGCAGCGAGGCCATGGCGATGAGGATATCCTCCTCGTTGTCGATGCAGAGGATCCTGACCCCTTCCAGCTGACTGTCTCGCAGGGCCGGGGTCGTCACCTGGCTGGGGATGACGGGCCGGGTCGCGAGGTTCAGGGTGATGGCAAAGACGGACCCCGCTCCGGGCCAGCTGCGCAGGGAGAGCTGATGACCCAGCACCAGCGAGATGCCGCGGGCGATGGCGAGCCCGAGGCCAAGCCCCTGCTCCCTGGCGGTGCGGGAGTGATCGAGGCGGGAAAACTCGTCGAAGATCGCCTCCTGCTTGCCCTCCGGGATGCCGGGGCCGTTGTCCCACACCTCGATGCGCACCTTCTCCCCCATACGGCGACAGCCGAGCAGCACCCGACCGCCGGGGTTGTAGCGAAATGCGTTGGTGAGGAAGTTCTGCAACACCCGCCGCAGCAAGCGCACATCGCTGTAGACCGCAAGGCGGCTCTCCACCACGGAGAACTGGATCCCACCGGCCTGGGCCAGCACGCCGAATTCCGCCTTGAGATTGTCCAGCACATCGCTCAGGGCGAAATCGAGCTTCTTCGCCTTGAACTTGCCCGCCTCGAGGCGCGAGATGTCCAGCAGATCGGTGATGAGATCCTCGGTCGCCCCCAGAGCGTCGTCGATGTGGCGAGCGATGCGGGCCGGTTCGTCCTCCGGGGGCAGCATCTCCAGCAAGGAGGAAGTAAAGAGCTTGGCCGCGTTCAGCGGCTGGGTCAGGTCGTGGCTCACCGCCGCAAGGAACCGGCTCTTGGACTGGTTGGCCCGCTCCACCTGCTGGTTTACCAGCAGCAGTTGGCGGTTGAGTTCGGAGAGCTCGTGGGTGCGCTCGGCCACCCGCGCCTCCAGGTGCTCGTTCGCTTCCCGCAGCACCCGCTCCGCCGCCCTGAACGGGGTGATATCGGTGAAGGTCATGACAAAGCCCCCCGCAGGCATGGGGTTGCCCTGCATCTCGATGACTCGGCCATCGGGACGCTCCCGCGCCGAGACATGGGGGCTGCCACGCTTCATGAAGGCGACCCGCCGCGCCACCTGGGCCTCGATGTCTCCCTGGCCGCACAACCCCTGTCCGGCGTTGTAGCGGATGATCTCCTCGATGGAACGGCCCACCTGAATGAGACCGGGGGGATAGGAGAACAGTTCGATGTAGCGTCGGTTCCAGGCCACCAGCCTGAGCTCCCTGTCCACCACGGAGATCCCCTGCCCCATGTGTTCGATTGCCCCCTGCAACAGGCCGCGGTTGAAGCGGAACATGTCGGAGGCCTCGTCCACTATGGTGGCGATCTCCTCGAGCTGCATGTTGCGTCCCTGCAGGGCAGAGGCCAGCACCAGGCGGGCGGACGAGGTACCGAATACCCCCGCCAGCAGTCGCTCCGTGTGGGCGATGAGCTCCGCGGAGGCCTGCATCTGGGGCGCCAGGGTGCCTCCCCGCTCGCCGGCGAAGCGACCGAAGGCCCGCTTGACGCGGCTGGAACCGACGAAGCGGGCCGCCAGCATCTCCAGCTCCTTCACCGAGACCCGCGCATGATAAAGCGCCGAGGTATCCCGGCTCGTCTTGCCGACGAAGTTAGCGGCCTGCAGCCGCTCGCTCACCGCCGCCCGTGACAGCAGGGAGCCCGCCACATAGCCGGCGAGGTTGAGCAGAAGACTCAGGAAGAGGCACCAGGCCCCCAGACTCAGATCCCGCACCGCCGGCCAGTCTGGGGGCGCCAGCAGGGCTTCGAGGGGGGAGCCTGCCAGCAGTCCGCTCTCCGCCAGCAGGGTCACGAACCAGAGGCTGACCCCGAGGGAGAGTCCGAGATAGACGCCCTTGCGATTGCCATGACGCCAGTACAGGCCGAGCAGCAGGGCTGGCGCGAACTGCGCCACGGCCCCGAACGAAAGATAACCGATGCGTGACAGACTGGTGAGATCCCCGAGCCAGAGATAGAGCGCCCAGGCCGCCAGCAAAATCAGCAAGATGGCGCCCCGACGCACCTGCAGCAGCAACCGCATCAGGCGTTCGTCCCGCCCCTGTTGCCAGACCCGGCGCAGCAGGACCGGCAACACCAGATCGTTGCTCACCATGATGGCCAGGGCGATGGTGCAGACGATCACCATGCCGGTGGCCGCCGAGGTGCCGCCGAGAAATGCCAGCATCGCCATGCCGTCGAATCCGAGGGACATGGGGAGGCTTATCACATAGGTGTCCGAGGCCATGTCTGCCCCGACCCACTGCTTGCCTGCCAGCGCCAGCGGCCAGATGAAGAGCCCCATCAGGAAGAGATAGAGGGGGAAGATCCAGCGGGCCCAGTGCAGATCCTGCCCCTGGTTGTTCTCCACCACGGTCACGTGAAACTGGCGCGGCAGGCAGATGACGGCGCACATGGCGATCAGGGTGTAGATGGCGAGCTCCAGCAGGCCGCCCGGCGTCACCGCCACCACCGCATCGAGGAAGTCGCCCGCCACCAGGGTACGCGCCTCGCTCGGTCTGGCGATGATGAGCCAGAGCGCAAAGCCCCCCACCGCCATGAAGGCGAGCAGCTTGACCACGGACTCGAAGGCGATGGCCACCACCATGCCCCTGTGGTGCTCGGTGGCATCCAGGTTGCGGGTGCCGAACAGAATGCTGAACAGGGCCAGCAGCAGGGTGACCCCCAGCGCCAGCTCCGCCATGTTGCTGGTGGGGCTGACCCCCGTGCTGTTGGCCATCAGCAGATCGAGCCCGGTGACGATCGCCTTGAGCTGCAGCACCAGGTAGGGAAGTATCCCCATGACGGCGATGAGGCTGATCACCATGGCCAGGCGCTGGGACTTGCCATAACGGGCGGCAATGAAATCGGCGATGGAAGTGATGTGCTCACGCTTGGCCACCAGGATGAGGCGGGCCAGCAAGCGCCAGCCAAACAGGAACACCAGCATGGGGCCCAGGTAGATGGGCACCGGCGACCAGGGGGATTCGCTGGCCTGGCCCACTGTGCCGAAGAAGGTCCAGGAGGTGCAATAGACCGCCAGCGACAGGCTGTAGAGCAGAGGCTGCCCCTTGGGGCGACGGCGCTTGTTCTTGTCCGCCACATAGGCGATGAGGAACAGCAAGCCCAGATAGGCGAGCGACAATCCGATCAGCAGCCATCCTTGGTGCATCTCTCTACTTCCCTTGTCCAGATAAGTCGGAGGCCTGCCGCGCCAGAGACCGGCAGACCTGTGTCATCGGCCCTGTTCAGGGCTCTCTTCACGCAGCCGCAACACGAAGACCGGCAGCACTACCAGCACCATGATAAAGAAGATGCCGCCTCCCAGCGGCTCGAACAGCACGCCGCAGATCGCCATCAGGGCCGCCACCGTCATGCCAAGGCCCAGGGCCGCATAGAGCGCCTGGGTGGGGATCTGCTGCTCCGCGGGCAACTGGCGGGTCATGAAGCGGATGGCGCCGAGGTGACTGACGCAGAAGGTGACCCCGTGCAGCAGCTGGCCGAGCACCAGCACCGCCAGGTCGGTAGAACTGCCGAGCAGCACCCAGCGCACCACGCAGCCAAGGGCCCCTACCAGAAACAGGGTCTGGGCGCCGAAGCGCTGGAGGAAGCGCTTGTCCGCGGCGAACATGGCGATCTCCGCCACTACTCCCAGAGCCCAGAGATACCCGATCAGGGTGCCGCTGTAGCCGGCGCTCTTCCAGTAGATGGCGCTGAAACCGTAGTAGGCCGCGTGGCTCCCCTGCAGCAGGGCGGTGATGAGCAGGAAGCGGCGCACCGGGGCCGACCTGAGCGTGACGAGCAGCGAGGCCTTGGCCCGCTCCCCTTGCAGCTCCTGGGGGGCGGGTCGCAGCGGCAGCAGGCTGAGCCCCAGCATGATCAGCAACCCGGCCACCATGGTGTGCAGCACCCAGTCGCTGCCAAAGTTGCCCACCAGGGCCCCCACCAGGGTGGAGGCGACGATAAAGGCAAAGGAGCCGCACAGCCGCACCTTGCCGTAGTCGAGGTGGGTCTGAACCACCATGCGGGTGGCAAGCGCCTCTCCCATGGGCATCAGGGTCGGGTAGATGAAGTTGGCCGCGAGGGTCAGCACCACCAGCCACCAGAGGCTGTGGCCCAGATAGAAACCGAGGAAGGCCAGCAGACTCAGCAGACAGAGCAGCCGGGTGACGGGCAGCAACTGGCCGGCCCCCTTGACTCGCCCCATCACCATCAGGTTGCCGGCAAAGCGGATGGCCATGCCCACCCCCAGCAACAGCCCTATCTGTTCAGTACTCACCCCGATGCCTTCCAGCCAGAGCGACCAGAACGGCAGGTAGGCGCCATAAACGAAGTAGAAGGCGCCAAAAAACAGGGCTAACCAGGAGAACGCGGGCATAGAGGCTCGGGCTGCATGACAAGGGGCACAAATGATAACCGATTTCGGGACGGGGATCCCCAGGCGGCATGACAGATAAAAACCATAAATATCAATAAAGTTGAACCTTTGTCACATCCCCCTGTCTATTGGGTAACACCGCTTCCTGATGAGTGTTGCAATCCTTCCACCCGCCCCTGGCGGGTTTCTTTTTTGCAGACGCCGACCTTCATGACAAAAGGGGCCCGAGGGCCCCTTTTCCTTCATGCTGGTCGACGACCATCAGAACACGTACTTGACCCGTGCACTGAGGTTGCGGCCAGGCTCGGTCTGCTTGCTGGTATCCGCGGTGGCGGCAAGGCCGGTGATGCTCTCGTAGCTCACGTACTCCTTGTCAAACAGGTTGAATACCCCCACGTTGAGCTGCAGGTCCTGCACCGGCTTGAACTGGGCATAGAGATCCACCACGCCCCAGCCTGCGCTCTTGATGTTGTCGTTGCCTCGTGCATCCTTGCCCACCTTGTCCATGTCGTCGGCAAAGCGCAATGCGGTGTTGATGTTCCAGTTCGGCTGCTCCAGACGCACCCCGACGCTGCCGTTCAGGGGGCTCAGGCTGTTGATGTAGTTGCCCTCGCCATCCTTGCCCTCGATGTAGGCCAGGTTGCCCCAGACGTTGACCAGCTCGTTCAACCAGTAGTCCGCCTTGGCCTCGGCCCCCTTGGTGGTCGCCTTGTCCAGGTTCTGGTACTGATAGAGGGCGGTACGGCCTTCGGTGCCCACGGCCGTCAGCTCGATGAAGTCGTCGAACTTGTTGTAGAAGGTGGCCACTTCATAGCTGAACCCGCCACGGCTGCCGCGCACCCCCAGATCGATGCCGTCGCTGCTCTCTGGCTTGAGGTTCGGGTTGGGCTCGATGCGATAGCCATACGCCTGGTGGTTCAGGGTGGAGAAGGCGTTGTCATACATGGGCGCCTTGAAGCCGTGGCTGTACTGGGCGAACAGGTTCGCCGCCTCGTGCGCCTTGAACACCAGCCCCAGCTTGGGAGAGAACTCCCCTTCGGAGATCTTCTTCATGTTCTCGCCGGTGTAGGCGGGATCCTCGTCCGGGGTCATCTTGTAGTAGTCGTAACGCACGCCCGGGGTCAGCACCCAACGCTCGCCGAACTTGATCTCGTCAAAGGCCCAGAGCGCACTGCGCTCGCTGGTGGTGGAGGGGAAGCTCAGCTCGTTGTAGCCAACGAAGTCACCCGGAACGGTCGGCCCCTTGAAGCGGGTGCGCTCGTTGTCGGTATGCTCGTATTCCAGGCCCCAGGCCAGACGCTGGCTGGCGAGCGCCTTGTTGAACTTCACCTGGGCGCCCAGGCTCTCCTGCTCGAAACCGTTGTGATCCAGGGAGTTCTTGGTCACATAGGGGTTGCCCGGCATGACCGGATACTTGGACGAAGCGTACTGATCCAGGGTCTGCTTGGCGCGGCTGTAGTAGATCTTGCTGTCCACGCGATCCGCCCAGGGGGCGTTCAGGGTGAGGCCATGATCCAGTACCAGGGAGAGGTTGTCGGTCTCCTTGTCGGTAATGGGCTGGTTGAAGACGGAGCCCGCCTTGGTCAGATCGATGGCATCCGGATCCTGCCCCTCGGTGAAGTAATCCACCGTCAGTTTCAGGAACTGATCATCGGAGAGATTCCACTTGCTCTTGAACAGCACGGCCTGGCTGACGATGTCGAACTCGTTCTTGTCGCCGTCATAATTCTGGGTGACACCGCCATCGCGCCAGGTGTAGCGCAGCAGGTTCTCGACTTCCCCGGTGCGCAGCGCCCCCGTGATGCCGGCCATTCTCTGGTGGCTGCTGGAGGCATAACCCGTGGTCGCATCCAGATAGCTGTCGCGACCCTTGAGGAAGTCGCCAGCATCCTTGGTGGTGATGGCAATGACGCCTCCCAGAGCATCGGAACCGTAAGCGGCAGAGGCAGGCCCTTTGGCCACTTCCACCTGCTTGATCATGTCGGTGTCGAAGTAGGTCTGACCCACGCCGCCATTCTTGTAGGCATCGCTCTGGCGCACACCGTCCTGCACCACCTTGACCCGGTTTTCGCTCATGCCGCGAATGGTGAAGGTCTGGGCATCTCCTGCGCCTCCCTGCACGCTCACCCCGGGCTCATAGCGGAACAGATCGGCGACGTTGCTGACGACCTGCTCTTCAATCTGCTCCGAGGTAATGACGGCGATGGGACCGGAAACATCTTCCAGCTTCTGTTCCATCCGTGAGCCGCTGACGACCATGACTTCATCGGCTTTCTTGTCTGCGGCGAAAGCGGGGGAGATCAGCCCGGCCGCCACGGCGAGGGCTATCAGGGAGGGGGTGTTGTTGTGCGCCACTGCAAAGTCCTTATTGAGAATTATTATCAAGCGGAAGGCATATTACCCCGCCATAGACAAAGATCAATAATAAAGTGAATCATTCTCATTTCACTTTGTCATCATTCCCCCTTACACTGGCGCCACTTTTTGCTCGCCATGCCGCCATCCCATGGTGCAGCCTTTTCCCATCCTCCTGTTTCTTGAATGAGTAACCATGATCCGACGACTCCCCCTGCTCGCCCTGCCCCTGCTGCTGGCCGCCTGCGCCACCACGCCGCAGAACACCCCACCCGAGACCCTCTATCACGCACAGCTCGATACGGCCCAGGGGCAGGCGCTGACCTTCGAGCAGGCGGTGGCCCGGGTGGCGGATGCCGACATCGTGCTGGTGGGGGAGCTTCACACTCACCCGGCCATCCATCTGTTGCAGGCCCGTCTGCTGGCAGGGCTTGACGAGATGTCGCAAGCCGATGGCCGGGCCCTGGTGCTCTCCATGGAGCAGTTCAGCCGCGCCGATCAGCCGGTGCTGGATGCCTACCTGGCCGGACGCATCGGCGAATCGGCCCTCATTCGAGATGGCCATGCCTGGCCCAACTACCAGAGTGATTACCGCCCTCTGGTGGAGTTCGCCAAGGCGCAACACCTGCCAGTGATCGCCGCCAATGCCCCCAAACCCCTGGTGAGCTGCGTCGGTCAGGAGGGACCGGCCTGGCTCGACAAACTGCCGGCCAATCGCCGCAGCCAGATTGCCCGCGAGCTGACTCTGGGGGATGACGGCTACCGCCAGAAGTTCATGGCCTCCATGCACCATGGGGATGCGGACGGCAATGCCCGTCGCTTCGCCGCCCAGACCAGCTGGGACGACACCATGGCCGAAAGCATGGTGGATTATCTGGGCAAGCATCCCGGCAGGCGCATCATGCATATCGCAGGCAACTTTCACGTGGAGGGGGGACTCGGGATCGCCAGTCGCATCGCCAGCCGCAATCCGGCACTCAAGGTGGCACTCATCGTGCCGCAAACCGGTGACGAGACAGACCCCGGGAGAGACGCCGATGTCAGGGTCCGCATCGCTCCCCTGCCGGAACGCTGGCTAAATGCAAAGGAAATGAAGCAAGATATGGGCGCACTGCATCAATCCCGAAGCCGTGACTGCAGCCAATGGTTGCAACCCTCAAAATAGCCCAAGGATTTCATATGGATGTGTTACTCGTCGTCGACATGCAACAGGGGTTGTTCGATAACCCCCGCCATCAGGATGCCCAGGTCATCGCCAACATCAATCGTCTGGCCGATCGCGTGCGGGGCCAACACGGACGGGTCATCTATGTGCAACACGACGAACCGGGTTCCGAGCTGGAACCTGGCAGTGCAGGCTGGCAACTGCACGCCGATCTGACCCCGTCTCCCCACGACAGCCGGGTGCGCAAGACCGCCTGTGACAGCTTCCTCGACACCGAGCTCGGCTTCCTGCTGGCAGAGCAGTCGGTAGACAGACTGCTCATCTGCGGCTGTGCCACCGACTTTTGCGTCGATACCACGTTGCGCAGCGCCGCCGCCAGGGGCTTTGACGCCTTTGCGGTGACCGACGCCCATACCACGGCGGACAGGCCGCACCTGAGTGCGGAGCAGATCATCCAGCACCACCACTTCATGTGGCGGCATCTGAGCCTGCCTCAAGGCAGAAGCGTGACCCTGCTCACGACGGATGAGCTGCTGGCCACCATTCAACCCGAGCGGGCGTGTTAAGCTGCCCGTCCTGATGTGAACACCCGATTGGAGTCTTGTGTGCGTCTACTCTCTGCCGTTGCCCTCACGCTGCTGTTACCGGCGCTCACCGCCTGCTCCGGCTTGCCGGGGGCAGCACCCGATGGCCCGGCCCCCCTGTTCCACACCCATATCAGCGACGACGGGAGCAAGCGCTTCACCTTCGAGGCCGCCCCTCTCGACGTCCTGCCCACCCGGTTGCAGGAGGGAGATGACAACCGGCTGAGCCGCCGCGACAAGAGCCTGCTGGAACGCCGGGAAGCCCTGCAGGACGAGCAGCTCACCCAGATGCTGGCCACGCGCAAGTATTGCCGAAGCGGCTATATCGTCCTCAGCCAGACCTCCTGGAAGATCCGCGGGGAATGCAACGAGAGCGCCAGCCAGGCCGATCGCGATGCCTTCCCCAACCAGGCAGGCTGGCAGGAGTAACCCGGGACATAACAACAAAACGGGCAGCCCAGGCTGCCCGTTTTCTCATCTCGCTGATAGTCCCCTCAAACGGGTTCATCCGCCGGGCTGGTCAGCTCGGCGCCGTTGTCGATGCGTTTGTGCCCTTCCACCAGGTGAACGAAGTCCACCAGCTCGTCGCCGGAGACACGGAATGCCTGACCGAATCCCTTGACGAACAGTCCCTGCTCGGGCTTGAGCCTAAACAGCACGAAGTCCTTGAGGTTGGAGAGCCCTTTGACTATCTCGCCGAAGCGCCCTTCCAACGCCGCAACGGCCTTCTCCCAGCGTGCGTCGTCGCGGGCCACCACCTCGGCGACCGCATCGAAGGTCAGACGCTTGCGGGCAAACAGCTCGCGGGCACCGGTTTCGTCCTCGATCAGCATCAGCGATACCTTGGGCACCTGTTGCAGGTTGCGGGCGTGGCGAGCTATCTCGGAGATGAGCACATAGTATCCATCTTCCTGCAGCACGAAGGGGGCATAGCTGGCATTGGGGTTGCCTTCGCCATCCACAGTGGCGAGCTGCAGGGTACGGCAACCGTCGCGGAACTCGCGGATCTCCGGTTGCAGGCGGTTTTGCAGGCGCTCCTGACGTTCACTCATGCTTTCACTTCCTCTTGATACTGACGGCGCAGGGCCATGAAACGCTCCACCTGCTCAGGCAGCAGTTGACGCTGCTCGTCCCGGCCCAGGTAGATCTTGAAAATGCAGCGGCCACTGTGGCCGAAGAACTGGAAGGAGTGCCCCTCCTTGCCCATGAAGAGCTTGCTAACCAGGGCGATGCCCGCCACGTTGTCGAGCTTGAGGTGGCCGTGCAGCTCCCCGTCCCGCCCCATCAGGTTGTAGTAGCCGCGCGCGTTCTTGCCCTTGGGGAAGGGAGCCTTCACTTCGAAGATGGAGCCATCGGATTCGACGATGGTGGTCACCTGACCCCAGCTGGCCAGGTTCGCCAGCAGGGCTTCGGCCTCCCCGGCCGGCACTTGCGTCATCAGGGCGGCAGGCAGATGGCGTACCACCTCCCACTCGCTGACGGCCAGCTCGGTGGCGAGGGTGGACGGGTGGGCGCTCGGGTCTTGCTCCAGCAGCGCGTGAATGCGTTGTGCAATGCTCATCGGTTCTCCCTGGATGATCTGGCGATGGTGCTCGGTGTCGCGGCGGATACTGTAATAAAGCACCTCAATTAACGCAATTGATAATCGCTTTCATTCTCAGTGCATTTTGATGGACGACTTGATATTCTCGGCGGCAACCCTATTTCATTCACCCTTCGGAGGTTCGCATGGGCCGTCGTTTTGCCCTCGCATTCAGCCTGCTCGGCTGTGCCCTTTCCCTCTCTTCCCCATCCGTCATGGCGGGGGAGCGTATCGTCAGCATAGGCCCGGCCACCACGGAACTCATCCTGGCACTGGGGGGCGAGCAGAGCCTGGTCGCCACCGATGTCAGCAGTCCGGAGCCCAGAGGCGTGCCCAAGGTCGGCTATCACCGTGCCCTCGCCGCCGAAGGGATCCTGAGTCTCTCTCCGACCCTGGTGGTCGGCAGCGACGAGATGGGCCCGAACAGCACGCTTGATCAGTTGCGCCGTGCCAACGTCAAGGTCGAGGTCATGGCCACAGCCCCTACGCTGGCCAACCTCAACGAGCGTATCGACACCCTGGCCCATCTCCTGGGTGACCAGGCGGCAGGGAGCAAGCTCAAGGAGGAGATTGCCGCCCAGAGCGATACCCTGGCGGCGCAGGCGAAGCAGAACAAGCCCCTCAAGGTCGCCTTCCTGCTGTTGCACAAGGGTCAGCCCACCAGCATCGCCGGTGGCAACACCACCGCCAGCGCCCTCGTCACCCTGGCGGGCGGCGTCAATCCGGTGGCTGGGCTCCACGACTACAAGCCCGTCTCCACCGAATCCCTCATCGAGCTGCAACCTGATCTGGTGCTGGTGAGCGGCCGCGACTGGCAGCAGTATCAGGATCCCGACGCCGTCCTGAGTCAGGTGCCCGCCCTGTCAGCCACCCCGGCAGGCAAGAACAAGGCTATCCACGCCATCGACGGACATGCCCTGCAAGGGGGCCTCAGCCTTCGTTCCTTGCAACAGGCGAACCAGATCGCCCAGTGGATCAAGCAGGGTTCCTGATGCGCCTGCCTCTGCCCTGGCTGCTCGCCCTGACCGGCTGCGCGCTGGCGTTGCTGCTGGTCGGGTCCCTCGCGACCGGCCCCATGTCCCTCTCCCTTGGTGAGAGCCTGCGCGCCCTGTTTGCCGGACCACAGAGCGGGATTGAGGCTCACAAATTATTGATCGTGCAGGAGATTCGTCTGCCACGAACCCTGCTCTGCATCGCCGTGGGGGGCATTCTCGGCCTCTGCGGCGCCGTGATGCAGGGACTGTTTCGCAACCCCCTGGCAGACCCCGGCATCATAGGGGTGTCGGGGGGGGCGGCACTCGGCGCGGCCCTGGCCATCGTGCTGCTCGCCCCGTTGGGCTCGCACCTGCAGAGCCTGCTCGGCCTGGGGTTGCTGCCCCTGCTCGCCTTTCTCGGCGGAGCCCTCACCACCACCCTCGTCTATCTGCTGGGTACCCGGGAAGGGGGCACCTCGGTCACCGTGATGCTGCTGGCCGGGGTGGCCATCACGGCGCTCTCCGGCGCCGTCATCGGACTGCTCACCTATCTCGCCGACGATCAGATGCTGCGCAACCTGAGCCTGTGGCAGATGGGCTCCCTGGCGGCAGGCAAGCCGGTCGATGTGACGCTGGCGCTGCTGACCCTGGCCGCTTTGCTGCTGCTGTTCATGCGCGATGCCAATCCCCTCAACGCCCTGCTGCTGGGAGAAGGAGAAGCACGGCATCTGGGGGTGAGCGTGCAGACACTGAAGCGTCGCCTCATCCTGCTCACCGCTGCCGGTGTCGGCGTGGCGGTGGCCGTGGCGGGCATGATCGGCTTTGTCGGCCTGGTGGTTCCCCATCTGGTACGGCTGCTGGCCGGTCCCAACCATGTCCGCCTGTTGCCGCTGTCTGCCCTGTTGGGGGCTGGCCTGCTGCTGGGGGCCGACATGCTGGCACGCACCCTGCTCGCTCCGGCCGAGCTGCCCGTCGGCATCATCACCGCCCTGCTGGGTGCCCCCTTCTTCATCTGGCTCTTGGTCAAGAGCCGCCGAACCCTGTAACAGGAGATCGCCACCTTGCCCGGATCCCCCTCCCCCCTGCTCAGTTGCCGGGGCCTTCGCCTCAGTCGCGGCAACCGGCTTATCCTGGACAGCCTGGATCTCGACCTGCATGCCGGCAGCCTGACCGCCCTGCTCGGCCCCAACGGGGCGGGCAAAAGCTCGCTGCTCAAGTGCCTGACCGGCGAGCTGGAACATGAAGGGGAGATCCACCTGTTCGGCCAGACCCGCAGGGGGTGGGCCGGCAACGCTCTGGCCCACCGGGTCGGTGTGCTGCCGCAAAGCTCCTCCTTGAGCTTCCCCTTCCTGTGCGAAGAGGTGGTGGCCATGGGCCGGCTGCCCCACAGCGAGCCTGCCAGCCGGCGCGACGAGATTGTCCGCGCCGCCATGACCCACGCCGGGGTCGACCATCTGGCGAACCGCCTCTATCCCGGCCTCTCCGGCGGGGAGCGTCAACGGGTGCAGTTCGCCCGGGTGCTGGCCCAGATCTGGCAGGCCCCGGAGGAACCGCAGCAAGCGCGGCTGCTGCTGCTGGACGAGCCCACCTCGGCGCTGGATCTCAAATACCAGCACCAGTTGCTCGCCATGGCCCGGGCGCTGGCCGGTCGCAACACCGCCGTGCTGGTGGTGTTGCACGACCTCAATCTGGCAGCCCGCTACGCCGATAGGCTGGTGATGCTGGAGCAGGGCAGGCTGATGGCTGACGGCAGCGCAGGCGAGGTGCTGACCCCGGCGCTCATCGCGCGACTCTACGACTACCCCGCACAGGTGATCCACCACCCCGAGAGCGGCGTCCCCATGGTGGTGTGACCCCCAGGGGCAGATAGCAACAGAGCGCCATCAGGCGCTCTGTCTTTTTGCGGTATCCAGCCCTGGGCTGACCAGCAGGGCAATCCCCTGGGCACATCAGGCTATCTGGTAGCGCCCCGGCTTGTGATTGAGTGTCAACACCAGATTACAGATGATGGCTGCCACCACGGAAAGCGCCAGCAGCCAGGGGGAGACCACGAAGAAAGAGGCGACCACGATGGCGCAATCCAGCCCCATTTGCAGCTTGCCTGCCCGCACACCCCATCTGTCCTGAATGAAGAGCGCCAGGATGTTGAAGCCCCCCAGGCTCGCCTTGTGGCGGAACATGATGAGCAGCCCCATGCCGATCAGGGTGCCGCCGATCAGCGCCGCATAGACGGGTTCGATCTTGCCGATTTGCAGCACGGCGTTGAGGTGATCCGTCATGAAGGAGACGGTGGCCACGGCGGCAAAGGTATTGAGGGTGAAACGCGGCCCCATTCTGAGCCAGGCCAGGGCATAGAAAGGCAGGTTCATGGCGAAGAACAGCAGGCCGAAGCTGATGCCGGTCACCTGTTGCAGCAGCAGCGCCAGGCCGGCGGTGCCACCGGTGAGCAGGCCGACCTGATGGAACAGGAAGATGCCGAGGGAAACGAAGCCTGCTGCGGTCAGCAAGGCGAGCACATCCTCATAGAGCGGGTGCGCAGAGCGTGAAGTGTTGTCCATAACCAGGTATCCAGTCGCGAAGCAAGAGAGTGTTGGCCGCCCGTCGGGCGGAGCGAGCCCCGTTAACCGGGGCTTCGTTATGCCGACAGTCTCCAATTTGAGTGAGATGGATCACAAGTCCCGCCCTTCACGCGCCAAAATGGTGCGCGTCATCCAGGCGTTACAATCCTTGCACCAAAATGTCCCACACTCACCGCCGGCCTGATGCTGAAAAACCTGAAACGGGCCGCTGCCCCCGCGCCCGAATCGTTCTAGAATGAGTCGCTTGTCACTGCCAGCGGAACAACAGCGGATGAGAGTCACCGTATTCGGAATAGGTTATGTCGGGTTGGTTCAGGCCGCCGTACTGGCGGAGATGGGTCACAAGGTGGCCTGCGTGGATGTGGATGCCGACAAGGTCGCGGGCCTGAAAGAGGGGCGCATTCCCCTCTTCGAGCCCGGTCTCGCCCCCCTGGTGCAGCGCAACCATCAGGCCGGTCGCCTGATCTTCACCACAGACCCGGCCCGGGCGGTGGAGTTTGCCGAGCTTATCTTCATCGCGGTCGGAACGCCGCCGGACGAGGACGGGTCTGCCGACCTCCATCAGGTAATGACGGTGGCGGACACCATAGGCCGCCTGATGCAAGGGGGCAAGGTGGTGGTCAACAAGAGCACTGTGCCTGTCGGCACCGCCAGCCGGGTACGGCGACACATTGCGGAGCGCCTCGCCGACCGTGGTCTCGACCTTCCGCTCGACGTGGTCTCCAACCCCGAATTTCTCAAGGAGGGCGTCGCCGTCGCCGACTGCCTGCGGCCGGATCGCATCATCATCGGCACCGACTCCGATCACGCCTTCTCCCTGCTGGAGAAGCTCTACGCCCCCTTCAACCGCAAGCGAGACCGCATCCTGCGGATGGATGCACGCAGCGCCGAACTGACCAAGTACGCCGCCAACGCCATGCTGGCGACCCGCATCTCCTTCATGAACGAGATGGCCACCCTGGCCGAAGCCCTGGGCGCCGACATCGAGGAGGTGCGCAAGGGTATCGGTGCCGATCCGCGCATCGGCCACCACTTCATCTACCCAGGCTGCGGTTATGGCGGATCCTGCTTCCCCAAGGATGTCAGGGCGCTGATCCACACCGCGAAGGAGGCGGGGTGCGAGACCCCCCTGCTGCGCTCGGTGGAGCAGGTCAACGAGGCGCAGAAGCACAGGCTCATGACCCGGCTGCACCACCATTTTGGTGCCAGTCTGTCGGGGCGCACCTTCGCGTTATGGGGACTCGCCTTCAAACCCAATACCGACGACATGCGCGAAGCCCCGAGCAGGGTGCTGATGGAGGCGATCTGGGCGGCAGGAGGCAAGGTGCAGGCGTTCGACCCCGAGGCCATGACCGAGGCCGCCCGCCTCTATAGCCAGCGGGCAGATTTGCTCCTGTGCGACACCCAGGAAGCCGCCCTTCAGGGGGCCGATGCCCTGCTCGTCTGCACCGAGTGGCAACAGTTCCGCGCACCGGATTTCGACCTGCTTCGCCAGACCCTGAAGCAGGCCATCATCTTCGACGGCCGCAACCTCTATGATCCGGCCCGTCTACGCCAGCGCGGTTTCACCTACTATGCCATCGGCCGTGGCGACAGCCTGGCTCATCAGGAGGAGCGATGAAGTACCTCGTCACCGGCGCCGCCGGGTTTATCGGATTTCATGTGGCGTGCAGGCTCTGTGGCGACGGCCATCAGGTGGTGGGGATAGACAACCTCAACGACTACTACGCGGTGAGTCTCAAGGAGGCGCGCCTCGCCCTGCTCACGCCTCTGCCCGGCTTTCGCTTCGAGCGCACCGATCTCGCGGACCGCGCGGCCATGGCTTCGCTCTTTGCCCGCGAGCAGTTTGACCGGGTGATCCATCTGGGGGCCCAGGCCGGGGTGCGCTACTCCCTGGACAACCCCTTCGCCTACGCCGACAGCAACCTCACCGGCCACCTCACCGTGCTGGAGGGGTGTCGCCAGACCCGAGTGCAGCATCTGGTCTATGCCTCCTCCAGCTCGGTCTACGGGCTGAACGAACAGATGCCGTTCAAACCGTCCGATGGGGCGGATCATCCCGTCTCCCTCTATGCGGCGAGCAAGAAGGCGGGGGAGCTGATGGCCCACTCCTACTCCCATCTCTACGGCCTGCCCACCACCGGGCTGCGCTTTTTCACCGTCTACGGCCCCTGGGGTCGGCCCGACATGGCCCTGTTCAAGTTCGTACACGCCATCCTGAACGGCGACCCCATCGACCTCTACAACCAGGGCCAGCTCAGCCGGGATTTCACCCATGTCGACGACATCGTCGAGGGGGTAGTGCGCATCTCAGACAGCCCCCCCGCGGGCGATGCCCACTGGCAGGGAGCCCCGGACGCCAGCCCGGCCCCCTATCGCCTCTTCAACATCGGCAACGGCAGCCCGGTCAGGCTGCTGGACTTCGTGGATGCCATCGAGTCGGCCCTCGGCAAACGGGCCATCCGCAACATGCTGCCCATGCAGCCCGGCGACGTGCTCGCCACCTGGGCCGACACCCGCTCGCTGTTCGACGCCACGGGCTATCGCCCCCGTATCGGGCTCAAGGAAGGTGTAGACAGCTTTGTCCGCTGGTATCGGGACTACTACCGGGTCTGAGCCAAACGAGGTGGCAGGGTCCCCTGGCTCAGACCCTGCGCTCAGGATGAAGGGGTATAGCTGAAGGGCACCATGGTGGGGGAGAGCCCACGACAGGCGGGTTTGAGGGCCTGCGGGCCTGCCAGCAGCCAGTCGGTGCGGTGACGGTTGCCGAGGTTTTCCATCTTCGCGGGGTCAAAACACCTCACCATCAGGTCGGCGCTCCCCAGTACCCAGCGCCCGGGGGCAGCCCCTATCCAGGCGGCAGCTTCCCGGGCCTGCTCCCCGTCCCCCATCAGATAAGGGTAATGTTTCACTGGTTGCAGGCTAAACAGCAGATGCTGCTCCTTGAATCCCGCCAGCAGCAGTTCATCCCCCGCAGGCACCTTCTGCGCCGCCAATGCCATGACTGCCTGAGGGGTGCGCACCTCGTTGAGGCGCACGCTGATCCAGCAGGAGTAGATCAACCACCCCACCGCCAGGGAGCTGAGAATGGCGGTCAGTGGCGCCCGGCGAAGCCAGGCATTGATCAGCAGCAAGGATCCCCCCAGCACCAGCAGGGGAAGCCAGGGATCCGGCCCCAGTTCCCCCAGACGGCTGGCCACTCTGTCGCTAAATGCCAGCACCAGAGCCCCCACCAGCCCTGCCCCCCCCAGCAGCCAGCCGAGCCCGGCCAGCAGTCGCCCCGGCCAGACCCGGACCAGCAGGGTGCCGATGAAGGGTGCGGTAAGGAGCGCCAGGGCGGGCGTACCGGGTGTGATGTAGACGCCCCGCTTGCCCGGCGAGCAGGAGAAAAACAGCACCACCAGCACCAGATAACCCAGCAGCAGCAGGATACGCCTGTCCTGCGCCCGGATGGCGCGCCGCCAGGCCACCACCAGCCAGGGCAGCAGCAGGGAGAGCGGCAGCCAGAACGGCGGGATCACCGAGGTGAGGTAGTACCAGAAGGGTTTGACGTGGTGCCAGGCGCTGGTATAGCGAGTCACCGTCTGGCGCAGCAGTATGTTGTCTCTGTAGGCCAGCAGGAGGGGATCTCCGCTTCGGGTCACGGCCTCCAGCATGGGGACCAGCCAGAGGCCCATCGCCAGGGCCATGGCCAGCGGCCCGAGCAGGGCCTTCAGCCAGGCTGACAAAGGCGCGGCGCGGATTTGTGCCCTGTGGGTCCAGAGCGCGGGAAGCAGCACCAGCAGGGCCAGTACTCCCACCCCCTTGGTGATGACGCCAAGCCCCGCGGCAAACCAGCCGAGCCAGTACCAGCGCCACCCGCCACCGCAGAGGAGGAAGCGCAGAAAACCATAGAGACCGAGGGTGATGAAGAAGGTGACCAGGCCGTCGATCTGCGCCGTCTTGGCCTGCAGGGTGAACTGGACGGTAAAGAGCAGCAGCAAGCCCGCCAGAAATCCCGTCGCCGGATCCCACAGGCGGCGCCCCAGATCCCACACCAGCAAGATGGTCAGCAAGCCAGACAGCAGGGAGGGCAGCAGAAAGGCCACCTTGATAGAGCCAGTCAACACATAACCGATCGCGATCCCCCACATAAACAGCGGCGGCTTGTCCGGATAGAGCTCCCCGCCGCGCATGGGGAAGAGCCACTGGCCACTCTCCACCATCTCCCGGGCGATCAGGGCGAAGCGCGGCTCGTCCGCCGGCCAGGGATCCCGCAGACCCAGCCCGGCCCCCAGCACCACCAGCGCGATCAGCAGCAACCAGCCAAGGGACGTCTGATTGAGCAGGGTGCGATCACTCACCATGACGGGCCTCCCCGGTCACTGCCTTGTCCCGCCGCCAGCCCCGATGCTGGATATCGAGATAGAGGCTGTAGAGTGCGGTGAAGGTGGGGAAGAGGTTTTGCAGCACGCCGACGGAGTCCTGCTTGGGAGAGAAGGTGAAGTAACTGAGCGTCATCAGGCTGCCGAGCACGCTCATGTACCAGAACAGGCGCGGGATGACGGGTCGTCCCGCCCGCCTGGACGCCAGAAACTGCACCAGCCAGCGTCCGCCGAACATCAGCGCCCCTGTGTAGCCGATCAGCTTCCAGCCGGTGACATGCACCCCGGTCCAGTCCAGCCAGTCGATGGGGGTAGACAGCCAGGTGTCCATCACTCCAGCATCTCCCGGATTTCAACCACCTTGGATCGGCGCAGCAACCACCAGACCCCGACCACGTCCACCAGCCCGACCCAGAGCCGGTTCCAGACCCCGTATTTGGAGATGCCCGCCTGGCGTGGCCTGTGGTTGACCGGCCAGGGCGCCATGCGCCCCCCTTGTGCCTGGATCAGCGCGGGGATGTAGCGGTGCATGTGATTGAAGGCGGGCAGTTTCAGATACCAGTCGCGACGCACCACCTTGAGCCCGCAGCCGGTATCCGGAATGCCGTCGCGCAGCAGCAGATCGCGAAAGCCGTTGGCCAGCTTTGAAGAGAGGCGCTTGACCCAGTCGTCACGGCGGTTGACCCTGTGGCCGATGAGGCCCACCTGGTATGGATCGCTCTGGTAGCGGCGCATCGCCTCCTCCAGCATGGCGGGAATGTCGGCGGGATCGTTCTGACCATCGCCGTCGAGTACCACCAGCCAGTCGCCACGCCCGTGGCGCACACCGCTCAGCACCGCCATGCTCTGGCCCACGGCATGGACATGGCACAGCACCCTCAGCCTGGTGAAACGCGTCTGCAAATCGCGCAGCACCACATGGCTGTCGTCCACACTGCCATCGTCCACATAGATAAGTTCGTACTCGAACCTGCCCCCAAGGGCGGCATCTATTTCGCCGACAAGCGGGGCCAGATTGTCCCGCTCATCCTTGGCGGGTACCACGACAGAGATATCGACCGATTCGACCATATGCACATCCTGCCCTCATCAGAGGCGCTATCGATTCACCCGGCAGACCCGACGACATTGCATCGAGGCCTGGCTGACATCATGCAAATACAAGGCGTTAGAAAACAACTGTGTCAGCATATTGAACTTCAATTAACAAATCTATCAAAGCAGTCACTGACCCGGGAGCCATACCGCCTCTCCTCTGCACCAAAAGTTCCATACCGTTTTCATCTCTGCCGCTCACCCACATAACCAGATGTTCCATCTGCTGGCTGGCGTCCCTCCCCGGATCGGGCCTATATGTTGCGGATACCAACGACGAGGTTTCCATGAAAAAACGACTCTGGGGCTGGGGACTCCTGATACTGCTCGCCACCACTTCCCACGCAGATCCCTTTCGTCAGGCCCCCAAGGCCATGAGCGCACTGCGCCAGGGCGCCGCCATGGAACAGGGCAATCCGCGGCAGGCCATCGCCCACTACTGCACCGCCGCCAACCTTGGCAACCCGGAAGCCTATTACCGCATCGGCCGCCTGCTGGCCCGCGGCCCCCAGGGGATCCGCAATGCCCGCAGCGCCAACGCCTACCTGGCCATGGCCATGCGCCTTGGCAACCAGCAAGCCGCCCGTTACTACAACGAGCGGGTCGGCAATGCGCCCCTGGGTACCTGCGGCATTGGAGGCGGTGGCGGAGCCCCCTGGGTGCGCCCCAGTACCCCCTTCGATCAGGAGCGCTACCTGGCCAGACAGTCACAGGCCAAGCAAAAGCTGGCCGTCATGATCCGCCAGGCCGCCCAGCGTCAC
This sequence comes from Aeromonas sp. QDB63, assembly GCF_027707425.1. NCBI lineage: Bacteria > Pseudomonadati > Pseudomonadota > Gammaproteobacteria > Aeromonadales > Aeromonadaceae > Aeromonas > Aeromonas sp. QDB63. Next base: position 16,119 of record NZ_JAPCIS010000023.1, on the reverse strand, counting down.
AAAGTGGACCCTCAACTCGCCCTGGCCATCGCCATCGCCGAATCCAATCTGAACAGTACCGCCGTCTCCCCCAAGCAGGCGCAGGGCGTCATGCAGCTCATTCCCGAAACCCAGGCCCGCTTCGGCGTGACCCGGCCGTTCGATGCCCAGCAGAACATCCGTGGTGCCATGATCTACCTGAAGTGGCTGGAGAAGCAGTTCGGTCCGGACTGGGTGAGGATCAGCGCCGCCTACAACGCCGGGGAGCAGGCCGTGCTGCGCCACGGCGGTGTGCCGCCCTATCAGGAAACCCAGGAGTATGTGCAGCGGGTGCTCTACTACTCGGGGCAGGATCCTGACAAACCGGCCCGCCGCAACTCACCGCGCTGAGCTTACCCGGTTGCCCCTCTTCCCTCGCGCCTGTCGGCCGTCCCGGCCTGCGGCGCCCGGCTTTGCCGCCCCTCTCCCATTGGTTTACAATCGACGGGTTTTTTGGAACCGGGTTGACGGCCCGTCGGCCCGGCCCCACCACGACATCAGTTTGTTAATGCCAAGACATTAAACTGCTGAAAGGAAGAGAATTAGCCAATGGCTCAATTTATTTACACCATGAACAGGGTTGGCAAGGTCGTGCCGCCCAAGCGTCATATTCTCAAGAACATATCCCTCTCCTTCTTCCCGGGGGCCAAGATAGGCGTGCTGGGTCTGAACGGCGCCGGGAAATCGACCCTGCTGCGCATCATGGCGGGTATCGACACCGAGATCGAAGGGGAAGCCCGTCCGCAGCCCGGCATCAAGATTGGCTACCTGCCCCAGGAGCCGAAGCTGGATCCGGAGCAGACCGTACGCGAAGCGGTCGAAGAGGCGGTCGGCGACGTCAAACGCGCCATGGCGCGCCTCGACGAGGTCTATGCAGCCTACGCCGACCCGGATGCGGATTTTGACAAGCTGGCCCGCGAACAGGGCGAGCTGGAAGCCATCATCGCCGCCCAGGGCGGCCACAACATGGAAAACCAGCTGGAGCGTGCGGCCGACGCCCTGCGCCTGCCGGCCTGGGATGCCCAGATCAAGCACCTCTCCGGGGGTGAGCGCCGCCGGGTAGCCCTGTGCCGCCTGCTGCTGGAAAAACCGGACATGCTGCTGCTGGACGAGCCGACCAACCACCTGGATGCGGAATCCGTGGCCTGGCTGGAGCGCTTCCTGCACGACTACGAAGGCACCGTCGTGGCCATCACCCACGACCGTTACTTCCTCGACAACGTGGCGGGCTGGATCCTGGAGCTGGACCGCGGCGAAGGCATCCCCTGGGAGGGCAACTACTCCTCCTGGCTGGAGCAAAAAGATGCCCGTCTGGCCCAGGAAGCGAGTTCCGAAGCCGCCCGTCGCAAGTCCATCGAGAAGGAACTGGAGTGGGTTCGTCAGAACCCGAAAGGCCGTCAGGCCAAATCCAAGGCTCGTATGGCTCGCTTCGAAGAGCTCAACACCAACGACTACCAGAAGCGCAACGAGACCAACGAGCTGTTCATTCCGCCCGGACCGCGCCTGGGCGACAAGGTGGTGGAGGTGGCCAACCTCTGCAAGTCCTATGGCGACCGCCAGCTGATCGACGATCTCTCCTTCTCCATTCCGAAGGGTGCCATCGTCGGCATCATCGGTCCGAACGGTGCCGGTAAATCGACCCTGTTCCGCATGATGTCGGGTCAGGAGCAGCCGGATTCCGGTTCCATCACCCTGGGTGACACCGTGGTGCTGGCCTCCGTGGATCAGTTCCGCGACAGCATGAACGACAAGAAGACGGTGTTCGAGGAAGTCGCCGACGGCCAGGACATCCTGCGCATCGGCAACTACGAGTTCCCGAGCCGCGCCTACATCGGCCGCTTCAACTTCAAGGGTTCCGACCAGCAGAAGCGGGTCGGCGAGCTCTCCGGTGGTGAACGTGGCCGTCTGCACCTGGCCAAGCTACTGCAGACCGGCGGCAACGTGCTGCTGCTGGATGAACCGACCAACGATCTGGACATCGAAACCCTGCGCGCCCTCGAGAACGCCCTGCTGGAGTTCCCGGGTTGCGCCATGGTCATCTCCCACGACCGCTGGTTCCTCGACCGCATCGCCACCCACATCCTGGACTACCAGGACGAGGGCAAGATCGAATTCTTTGAAGGCAACTTCACCGAATACGAAGAGTGGAAGAAGAAAACCTACGGTGCCGAGGCTATCCAGCCGCGCCGCGCCAAGTACAAGCGCATTGCCAAGTAAGGCGAGGCAACAGCCGCGCCGCCAGGTATGACGTCACAAGGGGAGCCGGGGCTCCCCTTTTTTGCCTCTTCTGACTTACAATCTCCACCTCTACCCCAGCGATAGCGACCCATGACCCAAGCCTCCACCACCAGACTCACCATCCAGATCCGGCTCGAACCCGGCTGTCTGGGGCCGGATGGCAAGCAGCACATCGATACCTTCTGCGCGGCCGCCAACCGGATCCTCGCCGCCATCGAACCCCGACGAGTGCACTGGGTGCTGCTGCCCCGCCATGACAAGCAACTGGCCGAGCAGGCCAACTTCCTCGATGGCCGTCCCTTGAGCGAAACCCAGGCCACCCTGCTGCTACAACGCATGGGGTTGGCCCTCGATCCCTTGCTGGAGCAGAGCGATGCCGTGCTGAGCCAGCTTATCGAACGCTACCAGAAAAACCGTTGATCCCGATGTGGAAACGGGGCTCTATTGGTCCCCTTTTTCCTGCCTCCGGGGGAAAACGTTTGAATTTTTACTCTATTCATTGATCCGCCTCGCACATCCGGGGTTTGTAAACCTGGCCGCCTGTGTGAAAATGTGCGCGCTGTCACGGTATCAGGACGAGTCTGGTCACTTCACCGCCAGAATCAGGGTCCGTCGCCCCGCATGGATGGGCCGGGCCTCCTGCTGCCTATTTCACGTCACCCATTGGAATCCAACATGAATCAACCACATCACGCTACCGGGCAGACCGCCAGCCCGGCTGCCGGGCAGGGATTGCTCGAGCGCCTGTTTGCCCTGCGCGGTCATGGCACCACGGCCCGCACCGAGGTGATCGCCGGCATCACCACCTTCCTGACCATGGTCTACATCGTCTTCGTCAACCCGCAGATCCTCTCTGCGGCCGGCATGGACACCCAGGCCGTGTTCGTTACCACCTGCCTCATCGCCGGCATCGGCAGCATCCTGATGGGTCTGCTGGCGAACCTGCCCATCGCCCTGGCTCCCGCCATGGGCCTCAACGCCTTCTTCGCCTTCGTGGTGGTGGCCGGCATGGGCTACTCCTGGCAGGTCGGCATGGGCACCATCTTCTGGGGTGCGCTGGGCCTGCTGATCCTGACCCTGCTGCGGGTACGCTACTGGCTCATCGCCAACATTCCCCTGACCCTGCGGGTCGGCATCACCGCCGGCATCGGTCTGCTCATCGCCCTGCTCGGCCTGCACAATGCCGGCATCGTGGTCGCGAGCCCCGCCACCATGGTGACCGTGGGCAACCTCACCTCCCTGCCCTGCCTGCTGGGATTGTTGGGATTCTTCCTCATCTGCATCTTCTCCGCCCGTGGCGTCCACTCCGCCGTGTTGATCGCCATCGTGGTGACCACCACCCTGGGCTGGCTGTTCGGCGACGTCACCTTCAAGGGCTTCGTCTCCGTACCGCCGAGCATCACCCCCGTCTTCGGCCAGCTGGATCTGATGGGATCGCTGGACATCAGCCTCGCCGGGATCATCTTCTCCTTCATGCTGGTCAACCTGTTCGACTCTTCCGGCACCCTAATCGGCGTGACCAACCGCGCCAAGCTGGCGGATGACAAGGGACACTTCCCGCGCATGAAGCAGGCCCTGGTGGTCGATAGCGTCAGCTCCGTCGGCGGCGCTTTCATGGGGACCTCGTCCGTGACGGCCTACATCGAGAGCAGCTCCGGCGTCGCCGTCGGCGGTCGCACCGGCCTGACCGCCATCGTGGTGGGCATCCTGTTCCTGCTGGCCATCTTCTTCTCTCCGGTCGCCGCCATGGTGCCGGCGTATGCCGCAGCGGGGGCCCTCATCTACGTGGGCGTGCTGATGTGCTCCGAGCTGACCCGGGTGAAGTGGGAAGACCTGACCGAAGCGGTGCCGGCCTTCATGACCGCGGTGATGATGCCGTTCAGCTTCTCCATCACCGAGGGGATCGCCGTGGGCTTCATCTCCTACTGCGTGATGAAGGCGGGCACCGGCCGCTGGCGCGAGATCAACCCCTGCGTGCTGGTGGTGGCTCTGCTCTTCGTCCTCAAGTTTGTCTGGGTCGATGCCCACTGATTTTTCTTCCATGAAAAGAAAAACCAGACTCTGAAAACAAAAATGCCCGTCATCGACGGGCATTTTTTTTGGCGGGTACAGGGCTCAGCGAATACCGCGGGCCTCGCGGATCCACTCCCAGGCTTGCTGGATCTCCTGGGTCTTCTCCTTGGCCATCTCCATCATCTCGGGGGGCAATCCCTTGGCAGCCAGCTTGTCAGGGTGATGCTTGCTCATCTCCTTGCGATAGGCACGCTTGATCTCCTGATCGCTGTCGCTCTCGTTCACCCCAAGCAACTGATAGGCATCCTTGAGGCGATCCCGGGAGGGGGGCTCCTGACGGTATTGCTGCCCCTGGCCACTGCCCTGCTGTTGCTGACGGTGGAAGAAGTTCATCTGGGCCTCGGCCATGGCCAGAATGCGGGCCAGCTCGATGCGACTGAACCCCAGCTCGTCGGCGATGGTTTGCAGGATGGCCCGCTCGTTCGCCTCCACCTGACCGTCGGCGAAGGCGGCCTGCAGCTGGACCTCGAGGAAGAAGCGCAGGATGTCACGCTGCCCCAGGCTCGCCTGGCGAAACTCCGCCAGGGTCTCGCGCAGGGGGAAGTCCGCCTCCTTGCCAAGGCGGAACGACTCCTGAGCCCGTACCCGCTGCTCTCCGGCCAGCCGCATCCTGTCCATCAGGTTGGACGCGACCCGTATTTCGTGCTCGGTGACCTGGCCGCTCGCCTTGGCGATGTGGCCCATGACGGCGAAGGTGGCATGGAAAAAGACGGCCTGTTGCTGCTGGCTGGGTGCCCGCTGGAAGGCCCCGCGGATCCCCATGCCCCGATCGAAGCGATGGCCGATCCACAGGCCCAGCAGGGCACCGAAGATGTTGCCGAGCAGAAAACCGAAGAAGGTGCCAAGCACCTTGCCCCAAATACGCATGGTTCAAGACCTCGTGATGTTAATGGGTGCCGGCGAGCAGTTGCTCGTCCAGCTCGCGCAGCCGATCCACTGTGCCGATGTCGCGCCACTCGCCAGCCAGCAGGCTGCCACCCACCCGTCCCAGCGCCATCCAGTCGCGCAGCAGGGGGGCCAGCTTGCGCACCCCGCAGGGCAAGCCGGCAAAGGCGGCGGGGTGATAGAGGCCGACGCCGCTGAAGGTGAGGGCCGGGGTGTCCAGCACCCGACCCGCTTGCAGGGAGAAGTCCCCTTGCGGATGCTGGGGAGGGTTGGGCACCAGCCAGAGGTGGGCGAGATCCTCCCCAAGCGGCTGGTTCACCAGAGCGCGATAATCCAGGTCGAGCCAGGTATCGCCGTTGATCACCAGAAAGGGTTCGCTGCCCAGCAGAGGCAGCGCCTGCACGATGCCGCCGGCGGTCTCGAGCGCGCTCTCTTCGGCCGACCAGTGGATGGATACCCCGAGCGCACTGCCATCGCCGAGTGCCGCCACCAGCTTGTGTCCGAGCCAGGCGTGGTTGATGACAAGTGTGGTCACGCCGGCTGCCTTGAGTTTTTCGATATGGTGCACGATGAGCGGCTTGCCCCCCGCCGCCAGCAGCGGCTTGGGCAGCAGATCGGTGAGCGGGCGCATCCGCTCCCCCCGCCCCGCGGCCAGGATCATCGCCTTCATGGTGTCACCCCGGTGCGCGCCAATCCGGGCAGCACCACCTGCTCCAGCCACTGGCCGAAGCGGGCCAGCACCGGATAGGCGGCGCCATGGCTGCGACAAACATCGACCACATAGCCGAGGGTGCGGGGAATGTCCTTGAGGTAGCCGGCCTTGCCATCGCGGTGATAGAGGCGGGTGAAGAGACCCGCCGCCTTGAGATGGCGCTGCATGCCGGTGAGATCGGCTGCGCGACGAAACGCGGCATAGTCCAGATTGCCGAGCAGGCCGGCCCCTTGCAGGGTGTCGAAGCCAAGTCGCATGCCCTGCTCGATCACCGCGTCCGGCCAGCGCACGTAGCAATCTTTGAGCAGGGAAACTAGGTCATAGCTCAGCGGCCCGATGACCATGTCCTGGAAGTCGATAAGGGCGAGGTCGCTCTCCTTCGGGTTCATCCCGCCGCACACCATCAGGTTGCGGCTGTGGAAGTCCCGGTGCATCACTCCTTGTGGCTGGGCCTGGTTGCTCGCCGTGAGGCAGGCGAAGGTCTCCGCCAGCAACTGCAGCTCTTCATCGCTCAGGGTCAGTTGTAGGTGATGTCCCAGCAACCACTCGGGGAAGATGGCATTTTCGCGGGCCATGAAGGCCTCATCGAAGGGCTCGAGCTCGAGCGCCACAGTGCCGAGCCTTGGCAGCAGGGCGATGGCCTTGCCATACCAGGCCAGTACGCTCGCTTCGTTCAGGCAGCCGATAAGCTGGGTATCCCCCAGGTCCGTCACCGCCAGCAATCCCTGCTCGTAGTCGACCCCCTTTACCTCGGGGGCCAGCAGCCCCGCATCGTGCAGGGCGGTGGCATTGCGAACGAATTCATGATTTTTTTCGGTTTTCGGATTAGCATCCACCCACACCAGACCGCCGCCCCGGAAGTAGCGGCGGAAACTGGCGTCACCGGAAATAAGCGTCAACGAGAGGTTGGCGTCACCGGAAATCCGGCGAGCCCATTGCAAAAGCAGGGAAGCGCGATCGTGCATGAGTCGGGAACCAAGTTGGAAAGCAGCACTTGGCTGTTAGCCCTGGCCGCAATAATGCTTTATCATTGCCGGCTAACATAAAGCAATGACATGCAATGTCAACTCGATGGATCCTGACATAAAATGCATGCCCTGAATCCACCGTTTTTACTACGGATTGCGCGAGCCTTTCACATGACAAAATGGACACTGGGATACTCCTGTCCCATCGCCCTGACCATCAGCCTTGTTCCTGCCCTGAGCCCGCTCATGGCCCAGGCAGCGCCACTCAATGCGCCACCCGCTACCGGGATCCTCGACAGCCTCTGCTATGACTATGTTCCCAAGATAGAGAAGCCCAGTGCGGACCAGGACGCCAATGCCCAGCCCGTCGAGGTGGATGCCGATCGCCTGGAGGCCAAGCAGGGCGGTACCGCCGTCTACGAGGGTGACGTCAAGGTGCGCCAGGGCGTGCGCAAGTTCGACTCCGACTATGCCCAGCTCGACCAGAAGAGCCGGGATGTCATCGCCATCGGCAACATCTATTACAACGATGGCCAGATCACGGTCACCAGCGACAAAACCCTGAAATCCAACCTGGACACCAAGAACTCCGAGTTGGAAGAGGGCAAGTATCAGGTCCATGGCTCACCGGTGCGCGGCTTCGCCGAAAAGGTGACCATGACCAACAACAACCAGAACATCACTCTGGAAGGGGCCCAGTACACCACCTGCCCACCGGGCCAGGAGGCCTGGACCCTGAAGGCCGGCAGCATCGACATCGATCAGTCCGAGGTATTTGGGGAGGCCTGGAACGCCAGCCTCTGGCTCTATGACTATCCGGTCTTCTACTTCCCCTATATCAACTTCCCCATCAAGGATGAGCGCAAGACCGGTCTGCTCTACCCGGGCTATACCCAAAGCTCCAAGAACGGTATGGACATCACCCAGCCGTTCTACTGGAACATCGCCCCCAACTACGATGCCACCATCACCTCCCGCTTCATGGACAGACGGGGCCTGATGGAACAGGTCGAGTTCCGCTACATGCCGGACCCGGCCCACGTGGGGAGCCTCTACTTCGAGAACCTGGCGGACGACAAGCAGTACGACGAGACGGCCAGCCTCAATCAGCATCTCTCTGATGGTCACCGTTACCTGCTCAGTGCCCGCCACACCTCCATGTTCATGGACAACGCCATGCGGGTGTCGGTGGACTACACCAAGGTACGGGACCAGGACTACAACTACTTCAACGACTTCACCCCCAAGGTGGGGACCCAGGTCGACAACCAGTTGCAGCAATCCCTGAAGGCGGGTTACTACCAGCAGAACTGGAACCTCGATGCCGAGGTACGGACCTACCAGATCCTGCTGGCCAGCGCCCAGCAGCCCCACGAGCTGATGCCGCGCATCAACCACAACTACTACCAGCAGGGCAGCTGGTACGATCTGGCCTGGAATACCGAGCTGACCAACTTCGGCTACAACAACGATCAGGCCATCGAGCAGAACAAGGGTGAAGCCTACACCGGCACCCGGGTCTACACGGCCCCCACCCTGACTATCCCCCTCGTTGACGAGGCGGGTTACTTCCTCGACAGCCAGTACAAGCTGATGTACACCCGTTACGACCAGACGGTGCCTGACCAGATGAGCAGCACCTTCACCAATCGTTTCACCCCGAGAGAGGGCGGCGACGTCACCCTGGAAGAGGGGACCATCACCCGGGTACTGCCCTCGTTCCGTCTCAAGGGCGGCATGACCTTCGAGCGGGATCAGCAGTGGTTTGGCGAGGGTGCCAACCAGACCCTGGAGCCTGAATTCCAGTACCTCTATGTGCCCTACAAGGATCAGGACAACATCGGTGTCTATGACTCCACCACCATGCGCCAGGACTACTACAGCCTCTTCAGCGATCGCCGCTTCGCCGGTCTGGACCGCATCAGCGACTCAAACCGGCTCTCCTTGGGGGTCACCACCCGCATTTATGATCCGGCCGGGGATGAACGAATCCGGTTGGCCGTTGCCCAAGCCTTCGACTTCGTGGCGCCCAGGGTCAAGCTTTACAGCAGCGATGAGCTGAGCACCAATACCCGCTCCCCGCTGTCGTTCGAGGGTGACGCCAAGATCAACGAGCAGTGGTATGCCCATGCGGGGGCACAATATGATATGGAACAGCGCCAGATAAGCTCTGCCAACAGCGCCCTGGAATACCGTCACGAAAAGTTGATCAGCCAGTTGAACCACCGCTTCGTGCGGGATGCCAACTACGACCTCGACCACAAGGGCCAGGTGACGGATCTCAACCAGATCGGCCTGCTGCTGACCACCCCGCTGGACGATCGCTGGCACCTTTATGGCGGCTACTATCAGGAGCTCAACCAGAACGTCAAAGTGGACCGCAAGGTGGGTCTGAAATACGACTCCTGCTGCTGGAGCATCAACTTCAACCTGGAATGGGTCAACACGCCAGACAACGTGAACCTGACCCCGACGTCCGAGCGCAGCCTCGGCATTCAATTTGAAATGAAAGGATTGGGTAGCGTGGGTACCGGCTCCAAGGGCACTTCCCTGGACACCGAAGCACTGCCTTACATTCGTCCGTTTAACCTGCGAGACCAGTAACCGGTCTGGCAAACGCCTTGAGAGATGGATATGAAGAAGACGTTGATTTCCCTGCTGACCGCAGGCCTGTTCGGAGTCATGAGCCAGGGTGCACTCGCCGCCCCCGAGCTGATGGACAAGGTGCTGGCCGTGGTCAACAAGGATGTGGTGCTGGCCAGTCAGCAGGAGGCCCTGGTGCAAAAGGTCAAGGCCTCTGCCCAGGAGAGCGGCCAGTCCCTGCCCGATGACGTCACCCTGCGCAAGCAGGCACTGGATCGCCTGATCCAGGAGAGCCTGCAACTGCAACTGGCGGAGCGCCAGGGGCTCAAGATCAGTGACACCCAGCTGGAACAGGCCATCCAGAGCATTGCCGCCGACAACAAGATGAACCTGGAGCAACTGCGCGCCCAACTGGAGCGGGAAGGCCTGACCTACGCCCAGTACCGTGAGGAGGTGCGCCGCGAGATCCTGATGAACGAGGTGCGCCGCAGCCAGGTCCGCCGTCGCATCAACATCTCCGATCAGGAGGTCAAGCAGGTGGTCGAGGCCCTGAGCAAACAGGGCCAGCAGCAGACGTCATATCATATCGGCCATATCCAGGTCGCGCTGCCGGACAACCCGAATGCCGAGCAGCTCAACGCTGCCAAGGCAAAGATCGAGCGCATTCTGGCGTCCCTGAAAGAGGGGGCCGACTTCCGCAAGCTGGCCATTGCCGAGAGTAACGGTCCCAAGGCGCTGGAAGGGGGTGACTGGGGCTGGTTGAGCCCGCAGGAGATGCCCACCCTGATGGCGGAAGCCGTGCAAGGGGCCGGCAAGGGTGACATCGTCGGCCCGCTGCGCTCCGGCGCCGGTCTGCACATCATCAAGATCTTCGACACCAAGGGTCAGCAACAGGTCATGCAGACCGAGGTCAAGGCGCGCCACATCCTGATCAAGCCCTCCATCATCCTGAGCGAGGAGAAGGCCAAGGGCACCCTGGACGGCATCCTGCACGACATCAAGAGCGGCAAGGCCAGCTTTGCCAGCATGGCAGAGAAATACTCCGAGGATCCGGGCTCTGCGGTGCAGGGTGGCGAGCTGGGCTGGTCTGATCCCAACGTCTATGTGCCGGAATTCCGCGACATGCTGGGTCGCCTGCAACCGGGCCAGATCAGCGAACCCTTCCGCACCAGCCACGGCTGGCACATCGTGCAGCTCGAGGATCGCCGCAGCCAGGACGCCACCGGCAAGGCCCAGGAGCAACGCGCCTACCAGCTCATCTTCAACCGCCGCTTCGCCGAAGAGTCCCAGGCCTGGCTGGATGAGCTGCGCGACGAAGCCTACATCCAGATCGAACCCAATTGATGGGCGACACGCAGATGATCAAGGCGCATCCAGGGCACACCGAGGCACAACAGAGCTGCCACCGGCTTGCCATCACCCCGGGTGAACCGGCCGGGATCGGTCCGGATCTGGTCCTGCAGATTGCCCAGCAGGATTGGCCCCATCAGCTGGTGGTGATCGTCGATCCCGCCCTGCTGCGCGAACGGGCCGCCCTGCTGGGGCTGCCCGTCGAGCTTGAACCCTATGACGAAAGCGCCCCCACTCGTCCGCAGCGGGCGGGGACTCTGACCGTCTGCCCCGTGCCGCTCGGCGCCCCCGTGGTGCCAGGCAAGCTGGATGAGGGCAACGGCGCCTATGTGCTGGCTACCTTGCAGCGCGCCTGCGACGGCAACCTGAGCGGCGAATTTGCCGCCGTGGTGACCGGGCCGGTGCACAAGGGGATCATCAACCAGGCGGGCGTCTCGTTCAGCGGTCACACCGAGTTCTTCGCCCAGCAGTCCGACACCGCCGATGTGGTGATGCTGCTGGCCACCGAAGGGCTGAGAGTGGCCCTCGCGACCACCCATATTCCCCTTGCCTATGTGGCCAAGGCCATCACCGAGGATCGCCTTGGCAAGGTGATCCGCATCCTGAATGCGGATCTCAAGCGCAAATTCGGCATCGAACAGCCCCGGATCTATGTCTGCGGCCTCAATCCCCATGCCGGGGAAGGGGGTCATCTGGGCCGTGAAGAGATCGATGTCATCGAACCCGCCCTGGCCGCCCTGCGCCAGGAAGGGATCGATCTGGTCGGCCCGCTGCCGGCCGATACCCTGTTCCAGGACAAATACCTCAAGGATGCGGATGCGGTACTCGCCATGTACCACGATCAGGGGCTGCCCGTGCTCAAGTACAAGGGCTTTGGCAACTCGGTCAACATCACCCTCGGACTTCCCTTCATCCGTACCTCGGTGGACCACGGCACCGCGCTGGATCTGGCAGGCAAGAACCTGGCAGACCCCGGCAGCCTCACCACCGCGATCAACCACGCCATCCAGATGGTAGAGAAAAAAAGATATGAGCAGTAAGGTGCACATGGGCCACACGGCCCGTAAGCGTTTCGGTCAGAACTTCTTGCACGACCGGTATGTGATCGACCAGATAGTGGCCGCCATCAACCCGCAACCGGGTCAGAATCTGGTGGAGATTGGCCCGGGTCTGGCCGCGCTCACCGAGCCGGTCGCCGCCCAGATGGACAAGATGACCGTGGTCGAGCTGGACCGGGATCTTGCCGCACGTCTGCGCGAACACCCCACCCTGAAAGAGAAGCTGACCGTCATCGAAGCCGATGCCATGCGCTTTGACTTCAGCACCCTGATGGGGGAAGGCAAGGGGCCGCTGCGCATCTTCGGCAACCTGCCCTACAACATCTCCACCCCGCTCATCTTCCACCTGTGCGAATTTGCCGACCGGGTGGAGGACATGCACTTCATGCTGCAAAAGGAAGTGGTGCTGCGTCTGGCCGCCGGCCCGGGCAGCAAGGCCTATGGCCGTCTGAGCGTGATGACCCAGTACTACTGTCAGGTAGTGCCGGTGCTGGAAGTGGGCCCGGGCGCCTTCAAGCCGGCGCCGAAGGTGGATTCCGCCGTGGTGCGTCTGATCCCGCACAAGAACCCGACTATCGTCGCGAAAGACATTCGTTGCCTGAACCGGGTCTGCACCGAAGGCTTCGGCCAGCGTCGCAAGACCATTCGCAACAGCTTCTCCAACTTCATCACCGACGCCCAGCTGACCGAGCTTGGCATCGATGGCAACCTGCGCCCGGAGAATCTCTCCCTCGAGCAGTTCGTCACGATCGCCAACTGGCTGGCCGACCAGCAACAGGCCTGATCCCATGACCCAAGCCCGGATAGTGGTCCGCCCCCACCCCAGCTATGTGGCGGGAACCGCAGATCCCTACCATTTTCTCTATCGCATCGAGATTGAGAACCTGGGTCCGGGCACGGTGCAACTGCTGCATCGACGCTGGCTCATTACGGATGCCAATGGCAAGATGCTGGAAGTGGAAGGTCCCGGCGTGGTCGGTGAACAACCCCTGATCGCCCCCGGCGAGACCTTTTCCTACCAGAGTGGCGTTCCCCTAGCCACACCGCTTGGCGTGATGGAAGGCAGCTACATCCTGCAGGATGAATCGGGGCAACAATTCGAAGCCCCCATCGCCCCCTTCACGCTGGCCGTCCCCAACATAATCAACTGAGGTTTCATGGCGAACTGTTTCGTCGGTGATATCCAGGGCTGCTACGACGATTTGCGCCGTCTGCTGGATCTTGCCGAGTTCGACTTCGATAACGACACGCTCTGGCTGTGCGGCGATCTCGTCGCCCGGGGGCCGGACTCCCTCAACACCCTGCGTTTCGTCAAATCACTGGGGCAGCAGGCCGTCACCGTGCTCGGCAACCACGACCTGCATCTGCTGGCGGTAGCCCACGGGGTCGCCCCGCTCAAGAAGAAAGACAAGCTGCAGGCGCTGATGGAGGCCCCGGATCGGGACGAGCTGCTGGAGTGGCTGCGTCACCGTCCCCTGCTGGCAGAACACCCCGACCTGCCCATCATGATGGTGCATGCGGGCCTCTCCCCCGCATGGGACGCCCACACCGCCCGCAGTTGTGCCCGGGAGGTGGAGAGCCTGCTGCGCGGGGATCAGTACAGCTGGCTGCTGCACAACATGTATGGCGATCAGCCCGACAGCTGGAACGACAACCTGCTAGGCATAGAGCGTTACCGCTACATCATCAACAGCTTCACCCGGATGCGCTTTTGCTACTTCGACGGGCGCCTCGACTTCAAATGCAAGAAGGGCCCCACCGAATCGACCCCGGGCCTGCGCCCCTGGTTCGAGCAGCGCGAGCACCATGTGGATGACCCCATTCTGGTCTTCGGCCACTGGGCGGCCCTGATGGGCAACACCGGCAAATCCGATATCAAGGGACTCGACACCGGGTGCGTCTGGGGCAACAGCCTCACCCTGTGGCGCTATGAAGATGATGCCCTGATCGCGACCCCCTGCCCTACCTACGCCAAGTGACGATAAGCGGCTGAATCTGAGCAACCCTGTGGTGCCATGAAGATGATGCCCTGATCGTCACTCACAGTCCCGCCAACGCCAAGTAGCTGCAGACAATAAAACAAAACGGGCCCGGTATTGCCGGGCCCGTTTTTTATGGTGCACAGCTCACCCTAGAGCTTGCGTCCCAGTCGTTTCTCGATCTGCTGTCGCTCCCACTCGGGGCCGAACAGCTTGAAGGGCTGGAACAGGTTGATGGCATGGGAGATCAGCCCCAACCCCCAGCCCAGTGCCGGCCACCAGGCCCAGATATAGCCCGGGTTGCTCAGGTAGTTGATGACAAACAGCCCGCATATTACCAGCAGGTAGCTGGCGATGTGGTAATAGAAGCCCTTGAGCCCCTCCACATAACGCATGGCGGCCCGCTCCTCTACCGATACCCGAATCGGATCCCGTTCCATCGTGTCACTCCCTCTCATCTCATGCTCCTGTTGGCTTGTACCGTCAAGTTGCGCCACCTCGAGCTCAAAGACGGCGGCCAGGGCCTTGAGGGATTCCAGTCCGGGCTGCTGACCCTGCTCGATCCGCTGAATGGTGCGAACGCTCAGGCCGGTAAAGGCGGCCAACTGCTCCTGTGACCAGCCCCGCTGCAATCTCAACTTCCTGACGATCATCTCGAACTCCTTGTGGTTGATTGACGGGGCCAGCATAGGGGCCGGAGGGTGGCATGCGACACGACAGCAGCCTGACACCAACCTGACTTTCCTTTTAATTCAGTGCATTAGATAAAATAGAGAGGGCAAAAACCCCATCTTTCCTCCCCACAACGCCCCCTCTCGATGACCTGACAGCAGGGCGACAGAGGCGCTTCTAGCAAGATAGCGCCCTGCTCTTCGGGGAGTCGAGCTTATAGCGCCTGCATCAGCTCGGCGGCAATTTCAAAGGAGCGCAGCCTCGCCTGGTGATCGACGATGGGGCCGTTGAACATCAGCTCGTCGGCACCGGTCTCGGCCAGCAGGGCCTTGAGGCCGTGGCGTACCCGATCCGGCTCCCCCACCAGGGAGCGAGCCAGGGTCTGCTCCATCGCCATCAATTCGCGGGGAGACCACTCATCCCCCAGCGTCTGCACCGGCAGTGGCAGCTTGCCGGCATCCCCCCGGTAAAGACGCAGGAACTGCTGCTGCAGGGTGGTGAACAGGAAGCGGGCCTCACGGTCGGTGTCGGCGGCGATCAGATTCACGCACACCACTGCATGGGGTTTGGGCCAGCGGGCAGAGGGGCGGTATTGGGTACGGTAGATCTCCAGCGCCTGCAGCAACATGGCGGGAGCGAAGTGGGAGGCAAAGCCGAACGGTAACCCCATGGCCGCAGCCAGTTGGGCACTGTAGAGGCTGGAGCCCAGCAGCCAGATGGGCACATGGAGTCCCTGACCCGGCACCGCCTGCACGGCACCGACCTCGTCGCCAAAATAACTCATCAGTTCGCGTACATCCGCCGGGAAATCATCCACCTCGCCGCTGCGCTGGCGGCGCAGCGCCTGCATGGTGCGCTGATCGCTGCCAGGGGCGCGGCCCAGGCCGAGATCGATGCGATCCGGATAGAGGGAACTTAGCGTACCGAACTGCTCCGCAATGACCAGGGGGGAGTGGTTCGGCAACATGATGCCGCCAGCCCCGAGCCGCAACGTCGTGGTGCCCCCGGCCAGGTGGCCAATCAGCACCGCTGTGGCGGCGCTGGCAATGCCCGGCATGTTGTGGTGCTCCGCCAGCCAGTAGCGATGGTAACCCCAGCGCTCCGCATGGCGAGCCAGATCCAGCGAGTGGCGAAACGACTCGGCCGGCAGACCACCTTCGGGAACGGGCACCAGATCCAGCACGGAATAGGGGACGACAGACATGGGACACTCCATTGGTTCACAGGGCGTTTATCAGGGGAGCAATGTAGCACGAGATATCTGAACGAATCATCTCACCACAGGGGCAAGGACGCAGCGTGAAGGCCGGCTGTTGATTTGGGGCTGAAGAGCGCAAGATCGAGTCCTAGGCTTTTTGTCATCCAGCAAGCACACTGTTAGGGAAGGTGCGAACAAGTCCCTGATATGAGATCATGTTTGTCATCTGGAGCCATGAAAAAGGGTTCATTATGAGTCATCAGCTCACCTTCGCCGACAGTGAATTCAGCAGTAAGCGCCGTCAGACTAGAAAAGAGATTTTCTTGTCCCGCATGGAGCAGATTCTGCCATGGCAAAACATGGTGGAAGTCATCGAGCCGTTTTA
>NZ_JAPCIS010000022.1:13951-70338 GCF_027707425.1 Aeromonas sp. QDB63 | reverse complement strand
GGATACCGTGTCTCCTTTCCCGGGGAATGGCTATGGCACAGCGAAGGTGTAGCACTATTGGGATCAGTTATTTAGTAGTTCCCTTCTAGCAAGCTCCGGATGAGTTCGACACAAGTCATATGTTGCGACCTACCGCTCTGCTAGCACGGATGCATCCGAAATCAACTCAGCCAAGCTGTGTGCGTGGCTGGCAGCTGGGTTTGGTGGTAAAATATTAGGGTGTTGGGAGATCCCAACTATACACGACTATACACACCAAAAAAATCAATGTAAGTCATTGATTATTCGGCGCTATTAGGTAGTGCCTTCCTGATTTGCAATCAGATAAAAGAGTCCAACATGTTCAGACCAGAATTGCTCTCCCCTGCCGGGACCCTCAAGAACATGCGCTACGCCTATGCCTATGGCGCAGACGCCGTCTATGCGGGCCAGCCGCGCTACAGCCTGCGGGTACGCAACAACGAATTCGATCACGAGAATCTGCAGCTCGGCATCAACGAGGCCCATGCCCTCGGCAAGCAGTTCTATGTGGTGGCCAACATTCAGCCCCACAACTCCAAGCTCAAGACCTTCATCCGCGACATGCGCCCTGTAGTGGATATGAAGCCGGATGCACTCATCATGTCCGATCCCGGTCTCATCATGATGATGCGCGAAGCCTTCCCCGACATGCCTATCCATCTCTCGGTGCAGGCCAACGCGGTCAACTGGGCCACGGTGAAGTTCTGGCATCAGATGGGACTGACCCGTGCCATCCTATCCCGCGAGCTGTCTCTCGACGAGATCGAGGAGATCCGCATGCAGGTGCCGGAGATGGAACTGGAAGTCTTCGTCCACGGGGCGCTGTGCATGGCCTACTCCGGCCGCTGCCTGCTCTCCGGCTACATCAACAAGCGTGACCCCAATCAGGGCACCTGCACCAACTCCTGCCGCTGGGAGTACAAGGTGCACGAGGGCAAGGAAGATGACGTGGGCCAGATCGTCCACCGCCAGGAGCCCATCGCCGTGCAAAAGGTGGATCCGACCCTGGGCGCAGGCAAGCCGACCGATGCCCTGGTGCTGCTGGAAGAGTCCAACCGCCCGGGCGAGTTCATGACTGCGTTTGAAGACGAGCACGGCACCTACATCATGAACTCCAAGGATCTGCGCGCCGTCGAGCACGTCGAGCGCCTGACCAAAATGGGCGTTCATTCGCTGAAAATCGAAGGCCGTACCAAGTCCTTCTACTACTGCGCCCGTACCGCCCAGGTCTATCGCAAGGCCATCGACGATGCGGTGGCTGGCCGTCCGTTCGATCCGACCCTGATGGGCACCCTCGAGAACCTGGCCCACCGCGGCTACACCGAGGGCTTCCTGCGCCGTCACAACCACAGCGAATACCAGAACTACGACTACGGTTACTCCGTCTCCGACACCCAGCAGTTCGTCGGCGAGATCACCGGTCGCAACGGTGACATGGTCGAAGTCGAGGTGAAGAACAAGTTCCTGCTGGGCAACAGCCTGGAGCTGATGACCCCCCAGGGCAACCTCAGCTTCAACCTGGAGCAGATGCAGAACCGCAAGGGCGAGCTCATCGACACCGCGCCGGGCAACGGCCACGTGGTCTACGTCCCGGTTCCCAAGGAGATCGACGTGAATTACGGCATCCTGCTGCGCAACCTCGGCGAGCGCGAAGATACCCGTCAACCTCACTCGGCGGCCTGAGATGGCACTGCTCATCACCGACAAGTGCATCAACTGTGACATGTGCGATCCGGAGTGTCCGAACCAGGCCATCACCCTGGGGAGCAAGATCTACGAGATAGACCCGGATCGCTGCACCGAATGCGTCGGCCACTATGAGAAGCCCACCTGCATCAGCGTCTGCCCCATCGACTGCATCATCTGGGATCCCGCCCATGTGGAGACCGAAGATCAGCTGATGGAAAAATTCGTGCGGATGCACAGGCAGTAGCTGTAGCACCTGCACCTGCATCAGCGTCTGCGCCCCATGGACGGCATCCTCCGGGATCCCATCCATCGGGTGGGAAACCGAAGATCAGCTGATGGAGAAATTCGTGCGGATGCACAGGCAGTCAGCGTCTGACACTCGCGGGTGCATTATCCAGAAATAGAAAAAGCCGGGCATGCCCGGCTTTTTCTATTGCGCTGCCCTTCCCTCAGGGTTTGACCAGTTTTTGCAGCGCCTCGAGTTCGCGCTGGGCTTCCAGCAACTCGGCCTGGGACTCCTCCAGCTTGGACTGCTTCTTGGCAATCTTGTCCGGCTTGCCCGATACCCGTGCGCTCTGCAACTCGGCCAGCCGCTCTTCCACTTCTTCCCTCTGCTTGACCACCTTGCGTTGCTGCTCCTCAAGGAGCCCGGCATCGGTACAATGGGCCTCCAGGTTGCGCAGTGCCCGCTCAAGACCGGCTACCTGCTCCTGGTTGTTGTGCGCCCTGGCGAACGCAAGCTGATCCGTCACGGCCTGCTGTCTGGCCTTGCAGCCGATGTTTTCACTACCATAGGCTTGTCCGGCCAACAACAATAAGCCTATTCCGGCGATCTTCCACATAACAACCTCTTTGTTCTGTCATACTGGATGGCCGTCCATGAGACCTGACTCCCTGTGTGAGGTCAAGACACACGGGGCCGGGCTACGACAGAGTGTGCTCTGCATCATGCCGGGCCGCTTTCGCCGAGGCTACAATGGCCCTTTCAATCAGGAGAGTCACATGACCCAACACATTCTCATCATTGCCAACGGCGCCCCCTATGGCAGCGAGTCCCTGTTCAATGCCCTGCGCCTCGGCATCGCCCTCAAAGAGGAGGGAAAGGTAGACCTCAACCTCTTCCTGATGTCAGATGCCGTCACTGCTGCTCTGGCCGGGCAGGCTCCGGCCGAGGGCTACAACCTGCGCCAGATGCTGGAGATACTGCTGGCTCAGGGCACCCGGATCCGGCTTTGCAAGAGTTGCACCGATGCGCGCGGCATCACCCCGCTACCCCTTGTCGAGGGCATAGAGATAGGCACCCTCCCCTTGCTGGCCCAATGGACTCTGGCCGCCGACAAGGTGCTGACCTTCTAGCCGTCAGGGCCCAGCCCGGACCAGCGCAGGGCGCGAGGTCCGGGTACTCAGACCATAGAGCATCAGGATCACCAGGCAGAGCAGCGCCATCAGAGCGTAAAGCCAGCTCCCGCCCCAGTGGGCCAGCACCCAGCCTCCCAGCAAGGCCCCCATGGCCACCCCGAGTCCGGAGATGGAGGCCGCCCCGAAATAGCTCCCCTTCAAATGACCAGGCGCCATCTGATCGATCAGCACATTGAGCAAGGGGAAGAGGATGCACTCCCCGACGCTCAGGAGGATCACCGCCACTATCCAGTGCCACCAGATGGCGGTATCCCCCAGCGCAAACTGCAACTGGGCGCCGAGAAAGAGCGCCACCCCGAGTTGCAGCTTGCGCCGCGTGGACCAGCGGGCAGTCAGGTGCAGCAGGGGGAACTGCAGCATCACTATGGTCAGCGCGTTGGTCGTCACCAGCCAGCCGATGAGCCGCTCCACCTCCGGCGTCCCCGCGCGGGTCAGATACTGGATGAGGGGCGACTCGAACTGTGCATAGACCAGCATAAGCAGCAGATTGGCCATGATCAGCAGCAGAAACCCCCTGTCCTGCCAGAGCACCCGCAGCACGGCACGCATGCCGGGCCCGGCCGCCTGGCTGGTGTGGCAACCCGCCAGCCTGAACCCGATGACAAAGACGATGCCAAGCAGCAGATAGCTGGCACTGAGCAACAGGAAGGTCTCCTGACGCGCGCTCAGGCCATAGGTGACGCCGAGCAGAGGACCGATGGCCGCCCCCAGGTTGAGCAGGAAATAACGCAGGTGCAGCGCCAGCTCACGGGCTTTGGGCTCGGCCAGATTGTCGGCCATCAGTGCCTTGCCCGGTGAGTCGATGAGTCCGTAGGAGAGTCCGCTGCCGATCACCCCGAGTGCCAGCCAGCCCACCTGGTGGGAGAGGCCGAGCAGGGCGACGCTCAGGGCGGACACCAGGCAGCCGAACAGCAGGATGTTGCGCCGCCCCCATTTGTCCGAGAGCCAGCCGCCATAGAAGCTGACAAGCGTGGAAAGCGCCGCCGTGGCCCCCAGGATCAGGCCTATCAGGGTCGCCGAAAGTCCGTAGTCACGGTAGAGCAGGATGGAGAGAAAGGGCCAGACCATGAAGAAGGTGGTACGCACCATGAAAGTGCCCAGGATGACGATCCAGACCAGGGAAGGAAACTGCCTGAGGTAGGCCCATGACATGCTGCAATTCCTTTTGCCAACGAAGCGGGGTCGTCCCTTATATCAAGGGGCGCCAAAAGGAACAAGGAGACAATCTGCGCCATGCCGGGCGACAGGCACAAAAAAGCCGACCCAAGGGTCGGCTCTTTCACATACGGCAGCCTTATTCGGCAGCCGGCTCTTCGACGGCAACGGCAGCAGGAGCAGCAGCCGCTTCGGTCGGTGCGTTCGCTTCCTTGATGGAGAGACGCACACGGCCCTGACGGTCCACTTCCAGTACCTTCACCTTCACCACGTCGCCGATTTTCAGGAAGTCGGCCACGTTCTGCACGCGGGCATCGGTGATCTGGGAGATGTGCACCAGACCGTCTTTACCCGGCAGGATGTTGACGAAGGCGCCGAAGTCAGCCAAGCGCACGACCTTGCCTTCGTAGATGCGGTTCACTTCGATCTCGGCGGTGATGGCCTCGATGCGGCGGATCGCTTCCATGGCGGCTTCGTTGGCCACAGCGGAGATGCGAACGGTACCGTCATCATCCAGCTCGATGTTGGTGCCGGTCTCTTCGGTCAGGGCACGGATCACGGAACCACCCTTGCCGATCACGTCCTTGATCTTCTCAGGATTGATCTTGATGGTATGGATGCGCGGGGCGAAATCGGAGATCTGGGCACGGGGAGCCTGGATAGCTTCGTCCATCACCTTCAGGATGTGCAGACGAGCGCCACGAGCTTGCTTCAGCGCAATCTCCATGATCTCTTTGGTGATGCCTTCGATCTTGATGTCCATCTGCAGCGCGGTCACACCTTCGCTGGTACCGGCTACCTTGAAGTCCATGTCGCCCAGGTGATCTTCGTCACCCAGGATGTCGGACAGCACGACGAAACCTTCTTCTTCCTTCACCAGACCCATGGCGATACCGGCAACGGAGGCCTTGATCGGCACACCGGCATCCATCAGCGCCAGGGAGGAACCACAGACAGACGCCATGGAGGAGGAACCGTTGGATTCGGTGATTTCAGAGACTACGCGCACCACGTACGGGAACTCGGCGGCGCTCGGCATCACGGCAGCAACGCCGCGCTTGGCCAGACGACCGTGACCGATTTCACGACGCTTCGGGCTGCCCATCATGCCGGTCTCGCCGACGCAGTAGGGCGGGAAGTTGTAGTGCAGCATGAAGCGATCGGCGCGGTTGCCGGTCAGCTCGTCGATGTTCTGGGCGTCACGCTCGGTACCCAGAGTGGCCACCACGATGGCCTGGGTTTCACCACGGGTGAACAGGGCAGAACCGTGGGCACGGGGCAGGATGCCGGTACCGACGGAGAGGGCGCGGATCATTTCCGGATCGCGACCGTCGATACGCGGCTCACCACGTACGACGCGACCACGGACGATGCGGCTCTCCAGGCTGTGGAACTCTTCGCCGATCTTCTTGGCATCTTCTTCCACGCCGGATGCGATGACTTGCTCGACCACGCGGCCCTTGATGGCAGCGATGGTTTCGTAACGAACAGCCTTCTCGGTGATACGGTAGGCTTCACCCAGTTCAGCTGTGGCCAGTTCGGCAACTTTGGCTTTCAGCGCTTCGTTGATGGCAGGCGGGGTCCAGTCCCAGGGCTTGGTACCGACGTCGGCAGCGAATTCATTGATGGCGTTGATCACGGTCTGCATCTGCTCGTGACCGTAGACCACGGCGCCCAGCATCACCTCTTCGGAGAGGATGGCCGCTTCGGATTCCACCATCAGCACCGCATTGGCAGTACCGGCAACCACCAGATCCAGATCGCTCTGGGGCAGTTCGGTGGTGGTCGGGTTCAGCACGTACTGGCCGTTCATGTAACCCACGCGGGCTGCACCGATCGGGCCGCCGAACGGGATGCCGGAGATGGCCAGGGCCGCGGAGGCACCGATCATGGCAACGATGTCGGGAGAAACGGCCGGGTTCACGGACATGACGGTGGCAACCACCTGAACCTCATTGAGGAAGCCTTCCGGGAACAGCGGACGGATGGGACGGTCGATCAGACGGGAGATGAGGGTCTCACCCTCGCTCGGACGGCCTTCACGACGGAAGAAACCACCCGGGATACGACCAGCAGCATAGGTACGCTCCTGATAGTTGACGGTCAGCGGGAAGAAATCACGGCCGTGATCGGCCTCTTTCTTGCCAACGACAGTCACGAAGACACAGGTATCGTCCATGCTGACCATGACGGCCGCAGTGGCTTGACGGGCCATCACACCGGTTTCCAGTGTGACGGTGTGTTGACCGTACTGGAATGACTTTACAATAGGATTCACGTGAATTTCCTTTTAACAATTTGGCGCTTTAAATTCGCGTGCAAGTATACTTGATTCGCATCAAAAGGTAAGCGCGGACGTCAATTCTGTGAGGCAGGCAACGGCCTGCATCCTGTTTGAAACGGGCAATAAAAAAGGGGAACCTCGCGGTTCCCCTTTTTTGCGAAATCTGATGGTCGATTAACGACGCAGACCCAGCTTGGCGATCAGAGCAGCGTAGCGCTGAACGTCTTTACGCTTCAGGTAGTCCAGCAGCTTACGACGCTGGGAAACCATGCGCAGCAGACCGCGACGACCGTGGTGATCCTTGGCGTGCTCCTTGAAGTGACCTTGCAGATGGTTGATCTGGGCAGTCAGCAGGGCAACTTGCACTTCGGGGGAACCGGTGTCGTTGGCACCACGAGCGTTGTCGGCAACGATTTGAGCTTTGATCTCAGCATTTAGAGACATGGTATTACTCCAGTAGAGTGTTTAAAGGTTCACAGCCAATCTCTAATTCAGCCGTGAAATGAGGGCGGTATCATAATCGTCCCGGCCCCTTTTCGCAACGGGAAAGACGCGTGACAGACCGATACCACCTGAGGATCACTCCTCGTCGTGGTAGCGAACCAGACGCTTGGGCGCCACGCGCCCCTCGTCATCGATCTCGCCAACCCCGATGAATTCGCGCTCCGGGCCAACCGTCATGCGGACCTGGCCACTTTGGGGGCTACCTGCCACCTGCACGGCCTGACCCTGGTTCACATAGGCGGCCACGGCGACCAGCATGTTCACCTCGGGCAGAGAGGCCACAGCGGTGTCCATCGGCAGCAACAGGGGATCCAGCTGCTCCCGTGGCGGAATGCTTTCGGCCTTGGCCTGCTCGAAGATACACTCGAGCTGCTCCAGGGTCAGCATCCGCTCGTAGGGGTAGCTCGCCACCTGGGTGCGACGCAGCTGGGTGACGTGAGCGCCACAGCCCAGCACTTCCCCCAGATCGTCCACCAGGGAGCGGATATAGGTACCCTTGCTGCAATGCACTTCCAGCTTCACCTCGTCCCCCTCGAAGCCGAGCAGCTTGAGTTCGAAGATGGTGATGGGACGGGCTTCCCGCTCGATCTCGATCCCTTCACGGGCATATTCGTAGAGCGGGCGGCCGTTGTGCTTGAGGGCGGAGTACATGGACGGCACCTGCATGATGGGGCCGCGGAACTGGTCCAGCGCCTCGATCAGGGTGCCCACCGCCACGTTCACCGGGCGGGTGGAAACCACCTCGCCGTCGGAGTCACTGGTATTGGTGCGCTCGCCCAGCTTGGCGGTCACCTCATAGCGCTTGTCCGCTTCCAGCAGATACTGGGAGAACTTGGTGGCCTCCCCGAGGCAGATCGGCAACATGCCGGTGGCCAGGGGGTCCAGGGCGCCGGTATGGCCAGCCTTGGCGGCGTTGTAGATCCGCTTGACCTTCTGCAACACATCGTTGGAAGTCAGGCCGGTCGGTTTGTCCAGCAGCAGGATGCCGTGTACGTCACGGCCTTTGAAACGACGTCTACGAGACATCTCAGGCGTTATCCTCAGTCGTGTCATCCGGTGCGGATTGCTCTTCGTCACGACCGGCTTCAGTCATGCGACGCTTGTCTTCACGCACAGTGTTGGTCACCAGGTTGGAGAGGCGCATCCCCTCGACCAGGGTCTGGTCGTAGTAGAAACGCAGCTCGGGCACCACCCGCAGACGCATGGCGCTGCCCAGCAGGCTGCGGATGTAACCGGCAGCCTCGGTCAGGCCCTTGAGCCCTTCCTTGATGCGCTCGGCGTCATTCTCCAGTTGCAAGAAGGTGACGTAAACCTTGGCATAGTTGAGGTCCTTGGAGACCTCCACGTCGGAGACGGTCACCATGCCGATGCGCGGGTCTTTCACCTCGCGCTGCAGGATCAGCGCGATTTCACGCTGGATCTGCTGCCCGACCCGACGGGTCCGGCTGAATTCTCTGGCCATATTCTATCCTGCGATAAAAGGGGGCCGCGGCCCCCTATTTTGTCTAACGCTCGGCTTACAGAGTCCGCTGGATTTCAACGGTCTCGTACACCTCGATCTGGTCGCCTTCACGCACGTCGTTGTAGTTCTTGACCGCGATACCACACTCGTAGCCGTTGCGAACTTCGTTGACGTCATCCTTGAAGCGGCGCAGGGATTCCAGCTCGCCTTCATAGATAACCACGTTGTCACGCAGAACGCGAATGCGGTTGGAACGCTTGACCACACCTTCGGTAACCATACAGCCGGCAACGGCGCCGAACTTCGGCGACTTGAAGACGCTACGCACTTCAGCCAGACCGATGATCTCCTGACGATACTCAGGAGCCAGCTTGCCGCTCATGGCCTGCTTCACTTCGTCGATCAGGTCATAGATGACGGAGTAGTAACGCAGATCCAGGCTCTCGGATTCGATGACCTTGCGCGCAGAAGCGTCGGCACGGACGTTGAAGCCCACCAGGATGGCGCTGGAAGCCGCGGCCAGGGTCGCGTCGGTTTCGGTGATGCCACCTACGCCGGAACCCACGATCTTCACCTTCACTTCGTCGGTGGAGAGTTTGACCAGCGCATCGCAGATCGCTTCCACAGAGCCTTGTACATCGGCCTTGATCACCACGTTCACTTCGGACACTTCGCCCTCAGTCATGTTGGCAAACATGTTTTCCAGCTTGGCCTTCTGCTGGCGAGCCAGCTTGACTTCGCGGAACTTGCCCTGACGGTAGAGCGCCACTTCACGGGCTTTCTTCTCGTCACGCACGACCGTGGCTTCGTCACCGGCAGAGGGAACGCCGGACAGACCCAGAATTTCCACTGGCAGAGAGGGACCTGCTTCCTTGATCTCGCGACCCAGTTCGTCACGCATGGCGCGAACCCGGCCGTACTCAAGACCACACAGCACAATGTCGCCCTGACGCAGAGTGCCTTCCTGTACCAGCACGGTGGCAACCGGACCACGACCTTTATCCAGGAAGGATTCGATCACGACGCCGTTGGCCATGCCGTCAACCACCGCTTTCAGCTCCAGGACTTCGGCCTGGATCAGGATGGCTTCCAGCAGGTCGTCGATGCCTTCGCCAGACTTGGCGGAGACGTGCACGAACTGGCAATCGCCACCCCACTCTTCGGACATGACGTTGTAACGGGCCAGCTCGGTCTTGACGCGATCCGGATCCGCTTCAGGCTTGTCGATCTTGTTCACCGCAACAACCAGCGGCACACCGGCCGCCTTGGCGTGCTGGATAGCTTCGATGGTTTGCGGCATCACGCCGTCGTCAGCTGCAACAACCAGCACAACGATGTCGGTCGCCTTGGCACCACGAGCACGCATGGAGGTAAACGCCGCGTGACCCGGGGTATCCAGGAAGGTGATCATGCCGCTGTCGGTCTGTACGTGGTACGCACCGATGTGCTGGGTAATGCCACCGGCTTCGCCTGCGGCGACCTTGGCTTTACGGATATAGTCCAGCAGCGAGGTCTTGCCGTGGTCGACGTGACCCATGATGGTCACGACCGGCGCACGCGGCTTGGCTTCGGAGGTCTCGTCACGATCGCTAAGTACCGCCTCTTCCAGCTCGTTCTCACGGCGCAGCACTACCTTGTGACCCATCTCCTCGGCGACCAGCTGAGCGGTCTCCTGGTCGATCACCTGGTTGATGGTGGCCATGGCACCCATCTTCATCATCACCTTGATGACTTCAACGCCCTTGACGGCCATCTTGTTGGCGAGCTCCGCCACTGTGATGGTCTCGCCGATGACGACGTCACGGTTGACCACGGCAGCCGGCTTGTTGAAGCCGTGTTTCATGGCGTTCGGCATGGCCATCTTGCCACGCTTGCCTTTGCGGGCACGGGGATCGCGGGAGTTGCGGTCATTGCGGTCGTCTTCGCGACGGCCGACCTTCTTCGGCGCCTTGGCAGCGGCAGCCGTGCGACGGCTGGTCTCTTCCTTACGATCCAACTCATCTTCGGCCGCTTGCGCGTGCTTGTTGGTGGTCAGATGGTAATCGCTGCTCTCTTTGGCGCGAGCCGCTTCTTCTTCAGCCCAGCGGGCCGCATTCTGTTCCGCCATGATGCGAGCCTCTTCGGCTTTCTTCGCGGCGAGTTCTTCAGCTTTTTGCAAAGCTGTCTGTTCCTGTTGGCGCTTCAGTTCTTCTGCTTCGCGCTTGGCCATCTTTTCTGCCTCTTGCTGAGCTGTGCTAACGGCTGCTTTGGCGGGCTGTTGAGCCTGTCGAGCCTTCTGTTGTGCCTCGATCCGCGCCTTTTCCTCAGCTTCACGACGAGCCTGCTCAGCCTCACGGCGAGCCTTCTCTTCAGCGTCGAGGCGGGCCTTCTCTTCGGCCTCGCGACGAGCTTTTTCTTCTGCTTCCAAACGCGCTGTTTCCTCGGCTTCCGCCTGGCGCTGTTCATCTTCCAGCGCCGAGCGTCTTACATAGGTGCGAGACTTGCGCACTTCTACCTGCACTTCCTTGTTCTTGCCACCAGTCCCCTGAACACTCAGGGTGCTCTTGGTCTTGCGCTGCAAGGTCATGCGAGCAGGTGCGGTGACCTCGTCACCTCCATGCTGTTTCTTCAGATGTGCCAGCAGAGTCTGTTTCTCAGACTCGCTGACCATGTCGTCGGCCTTGCTCTTCACGATGCCGGCATCGACAAACTGCTGGAGAAGACGATCAACCGGCGTGTCGATGTCAGTGGCAAGTTGCTTAACTGATACTTCTGCCATTCATTTTCCTCCGTTTGACCTTATTCAGACTGCTCTTCTCCGAACCAACAGATATTGCGAGCAGCCATAATGAGCTCACCTGCCTTCTCGGCGGTCAACTCTTCGATGTCGGCAAGGTCATCGATACCTTGCTCTGCCAAATCTTCCAGGGTGCCGACGCCGCGAGCGGCCAGGGCATAGGCCATTTCACGACCGAGGCCGGAGAGATTGAGCAGTTCTTCGGAAGGCTCGACGCCTTCAAAGGATTCTTCTTTGGCCAGGGCCTTGGTGGTCAGGGCATCCTTGGCACGCTTGCGCAGCTCTTCGACCATGTCTTCATCCAGACCGTCGATGGCCAGCAGCTCGTTGACCGGGACGAAGGCGATCTCTTCCAGGGTGGAGAAGCCCTCTTCCATCAGCAGGCCGGCGAAATCGTCGTCGATGTCGAGGGTGCTGGTGAACAGGTTCATGATGCGGTCGTTCTCGGCCTGGTGCTTGGCACGCATGTCCTCGACGGTCATCACGTTCAGTTCCCAACCGGTCAGCTGGGAGGCCAGACGCACGTTCTGACCGTTGCGGCCGATGGCCTGGGCCAGGTTGGCGGCTTCCACGGCGATGTCCATGGTGTGGTTGTCTTCATCGACGATGATGGAGGCCACATCGGCTGGCGCCATGGCGTTGATCACGTATTGGGCCGGGTTGTCATCGTACAGCACGATGTCGGCACGCTCACCGCTCAGCTCGGCGGAGACGGCCTGAACGCGGGCACCACGCATGCCGATACAGGCACCGATCGGGTCGATACGACGATCGTTGGTCTTGACCGCGATCTTGGCGCGGGAACCCGGATCACGGGCGGCGCCCATGATTTCAATCATCTCTTCGCCGATTTCCGGCACTTCGATGCGGAACAGCTCTTTCAGGAAGTCCGGGCTGGAGCGGCTGACGAACAGCTGGGAACCACGGGCTTCCGGACGCACGGCGTAGAGCAGGCCACGGATGCGGTCGCCGGGACGGAAGGTCTCACGGGGCAACATGTCGTCACGGAAGATCACGGCTTCGGCATTGCTGCCCAGATCCAGGATCACGTTGTCGCGGTTGCTCTTCTTGACCACGCCGCTGATGATGGTGCCTTCCTTGTCCTTGAACTGGTCAACGACCTGGGAACGCTCGGCCTCGCGCACTTTCTGCACGATGACCTGCTTGGCGGTCTGGGTGGTGATACGGTCGAAGGTCACAGAGTCAATCTGGTCTTCAACATAGTCGCCGATCTGGATATCCGGCTGCTCGATCTGAGCGGCTTCGAGAGTGATTTCCCCGTACGGGTTCTCCATGGAAGCCTGATCGGCCACCACGACCCAACGGCGATAGGTGTCATAGTCACCGGTCTTGCGATCGATCTCGACACGCACTTCAATCTCGCCTTCGTATTTTTTCTTGGTCGCAGTCGCCAGCGCAGTCTCCAGAGCCTGGAAAATCTTCTCGCGGGGGACAGCCTTCTCGTTGGACACAGCGTCAACGACCAGCAAAATCTCTTTATTCATATCCGATAGCCTCGTTAACCAAAGTTCGGCACTATGTTCGCTTTTTGGATATTGGTGAAAGCCAACACCTCGTCCTTACCATCTACCGTCAGAGTGATCATGTCCCCCTGCACGGCTTTGATTACGCCTTTGAACTTGCGGCGGTTGTTTGTTGCCATCCGAAGCGTTACCGCCGCCTCCTGGCCAACGTATTTTTCGAACTGGGCGACCTTGAACAGTGGACGATCCAGACCCGGGGAAGACACCTCAAGGTAGTACTCCTCGGTGATGGGATCTTCGACATCCATGATGGCGCCGACCTGGCGGCTCACCTCGGCACAGTCTTCCACCGTCACGCCTTGCTCCGAGTCGATGAAAACGCGCAAGGTCGAGTGCTTACCCGCACGGATAAACTCGATACCCCACAGTTCAAAACCCAAGGCAACGACCGGAGCCTCGAGCAGATCGGTCAAACGTTGTTCCAACGTAGCCAAAGTCACCCTCCGAAAAACGAAAAAAGGGCATATAGCCCAGATAGAAATAGATTCAGAGTAAATTGCACATAACAAAAAGCCCCGATGTCAAATCGGGGCTTGGCGCTTTACCCTGATTGTCGCCTCGCAGCGACCGCCTTCCTGAGCGTAGGAAATGCGTGAAATTTGGTTGCGGGGGCCGGATTTGAACCGACGACCTTCGGGTTATGAGCCCGACGAGCTACCATGCTGCTCCACCCCGCGTCCGAAATCGTGCGAGATTATAGCCACTTCACTCTCGTGAGACAAGACTCAGCGGCTATAACATCCCGGTTACCCGGGTTCACTGCTTAATTGGTGCCGTGGGCGGGACTCGAACCCGCACACCCTAGAGCACTACCCCCTCAAGATAGCGTGTCTACCAATTCCACCACCACGGCAAAACTCTTACTCTGGAACGTCAGTATCTTTCTTCACTGGTGCTTTGCTCTGCTCAACTTGTTGAGTCTGTTGCAGATTTTCCCATTCACTACCCTGTTTGACCTTGTTGCTGGACATGGAACCCAGAACCAGACTAATCAAGAAAAACAGAGTAGCCAAAATCGCTGTTGTGCGGGTCAGGAAACTTCCTGAACCACCGGAGCCGAACACTGTATTCGATGCCCCTGCGCCGAAGGAGGCGCCCATATCAGCCCCTTTACCTTGCTGAATCATTACCAGACCAATCAGAGCCAGCGATACCAGCAGATAAACGACCAAAAGAATCTCGTACATTTAACTTGCACCCTTTGCCGCTTCAACTATTCCTAAAAACGCCTCGCCATCAAGACTTGCCCTGCCTATCAGACCGCCATCAATATCGGGCTGCGCAAACAAATCTTGTGCATTGGCCGGTGTCACGCTCCCACCATAGATGATTCTGACTTTCTCACCTATTACCGGAGTATCCTCCGCCAAGCGACTGCGAATAAAGGAATGAACCTCTTGTGCCTGCTCGGGTGTGGCGCATTTACCTGTACCTACAGCCCAGATTGGCTCGTAGGCGATGATAGCATTATCGAAAGCCATCGCGCCATTTTTCTCTATGACGATGTCCAGTTCCTCGGCAATCACCTCAAAGGTTCTTCTTGCCTGCCTCGCCGCGCCTGACTCACCCAGACAAAGTATGGGTATCAGACCTGCTGCTCTGACTGCCGCAAACTTCTCTGCGACGATAAAACTGGTCTCACCAAATAGACGCCTGCGCTCGGAGTGGCCAACAAGTACATATCGGCAACCTACCTCGACCAGCATCTCACACGAGATTTCACCCGTATAAGCGCCATGTCTGTGCTGACTCACGTTCTGAGCCCCCAGCTTCACTCTTCCCTGCTCACCGAGCAGTTCTGCTGTGAAACCGAGATGCACATGGGATGGACACAAGACCACATCTACGTCTTCATCAATGCGCTCTGTGCACTGACTCGTAAAGTGCTCTAACTGCGACCTACTACCGTGTAACTTCCAGTTGGCTGCTACAAACGGCTTGCGATGTCCCATCGGCAACTCCCTTGCGAAAGCGGGGCTGATAATATCCAGAGGATGCTCAGCTGACAAGTGCTATTTTCAAATTTTCGAATCGTTTGAACAAGATACAACCAAGGCGACTAAAAAGCCGCCTTGGTTGTTCATTAAAACGCCGATTCGACCTGTTTGGCGATGCGCTCTGCCATATCGCGCACCTGCTGTTCGTGTTCACCTTCGACCATGACCCGGATCAGGGGCTCGGTGCCAGATTTGCGCAACAGCACCCGGCCACGGCCGGCCAGTTCCTGCTCCACTGCCGCCACTTCCTGCTGAACGGCACCGGAGGTCAGCGGATCCTTGCCTTCGGCGAAGCGCACATTGACCAGCACTTGCGGGAACTTGCTCATGCCCGAACGCAATTTGGCCAGCGGCATCTCGGCACTGCGCATGGCCGTCAGCACCTGCAGGGCGGCGACGATACCATCCCCCGTGGTGGTCTGATCCAGGCAGATGATATGACCGGAGTTTTCGCCCCCGATGCGCCAGCCCTTCTCGTTCATCATCTCAAGCACATAGCGGTCACCCACCTTGGCACGGGCAAAGGGGATGCCCAGGGTCTGAAGCGCCAGCTCCAGCCCCATGTTGGCCATCAGGGTGCCCACCACACCGCCCTTGAGGCGGCCATGGCGCAGGGCATCCCGGGCGATGATGTAGAGGATCTCATCCCCGTCGATGATGTAACCAGTGCTGTCCACCATCACCAGACGGTCGCCGTCACCGTCGAAGGCGACGCCGAGATCTGCCTTGCATTCCTGGACCTTGGCGGCCAGCGCCTCCGGTGCTGTGGAACCGACACCGTCATTGATGTTGAGCCCATCCGGGCTGCAGCCGATGGCGATGACTTCGGCACCCAGCTCGCGGAAGACGGAAGGGGCGATGTGGTAGGTGGCACCATGACCGCAATCCACCACCATTTTCAGCCCTTCCAGGCTCAGATTGGAGGGGAAGGTGCTCTTGCAGAATTCGATGTAGCGACCAGTCGCATCATCAATGCGCTGCGCCTTGCCAAGCTCCGCGGACTCCACGCACTTGAGTTCGTTGTCGAGCTCGGCTTCGATGGCCAGCTCGACATCATCGGGCAGCTTGGTGCCGTCGGCGGAGAAGAACTTGATGCCGTTGTCGTAATAGGGGTTGTGGGATGCACTGATGACGATGCCGGCTTCGGCACGGAAGGTGCGAGTCAGGTAGGCAACCGCCGGGGTGGGCATGGGTCCCATCAGTATGGCTTTGAGACCGGCGGCGGAGAGCCCCGCCTCCAGTGCCGACTCCAGCATGTAACCGGAGATACGGGTATCCTTGCCGATCAGCACCTTCTTGGTCCCTTTCTTGGAGAGCACCTTGCCGGCGGCCCAGCCGAGTTTCATGACGAAATCCGGGGTGATCGGGTATTCACCCACCTTGCCGCGCACGCCGTCGGTGCCGAAGTACTTTCTGGTCATTGTCTGTTTCTCGTTTTTCTATTTGGATATGAAATCTTGTCCCGTCATGGTCATCCAGCCTGTACGCAAGACATCCATGGTGGCCCGCACGTCGTGCACCCGGATGATCCTGGCGCCATGTTGCAACCCGATCAGGGCACAGGCCAGACTACCAGCCAACCGCTCGGCTACCGGGCGGTCAAGCAGGTTGCCTATCATAGACTTTCGTGACATGCCCACCAAGAGCGGAAGTTGGTAATCGAGCAGTGACGCCTGCTGTGCCAGCAGCTGATAGTTGTGCGCCAGCGTCTTGCCAAAGCCATAGCCTGGATCCAGTACCAGATGCTCACGCGGGATACCAGCCCCCAGACAAGCGGCAATCCGCTCGTCAAAGAAGGCTCTCACCTCCCCCAGCAAATCGTCATAGTGCGGCTCCACCTGCATGGTACGGGGCTGCCCCTGCATGTGCATGAGGCATACCGGTACGCCAGCCTCGGCCGCCGCGCCCAGCGCTCCCGGCTCTTGCAGAGCGCGGACATCATTGATGAGGTGACCACCTGCAGCACAACCCTCCCGCATGACAATAGCCTTGGAGGTATCGAGGGAGATCATCACATCCAGCTCGGAGACCATGCGCTCCACCACGGGGATGACCCTGTCCAGCTCCTCCTGCTCGCTCACGTCGGGGGCGCCCGGGCGGGTCGACTCGCCACCTATATCGATAAGGGTGGCCCCATCGGCCACCATGTCGCGGGCATGACCCAACGCCAGATCGATCTGCTTGAAGCGGCCACCATCTGAAAAGGAGTCCGGCGTCACATTGAGAATGCCCATGACATGGGGACGGTCGAGAGAAAGGGTACGTCCCTTGCTGATTAACTGCATTGCTTCAACTACCTCCAACAAGAGCGGCAAACTCTTCGTGCAAAGAAAAACCCCGGGCAAGCCCGGGGTTTGTATCATGACAACTTATTTGGCCGGGACATCGTTCGCCTTGTCGATGTCACTCAGAGGTGCACTGCCCTCTTCAGCCGGCGCCTTGGCCTCCGGCTCGTTGTTCACGCTGGCACCACCTTGCGGGGTGTCACCGTGCTCATCATGCCAGTTGCTGGGAGCACGGACCTCGCGACGCGCCATCAGATCATCGATCTGCTTGGCATCGATGGTCTCGTACTTCATCAATGCATCTTTCATGGTGTGCAGCACATCCATGTTGTCCAGCAGGATCTGCTTGGCACGATCGTAGTTGCGATCGATGACCTGCTTGACCTCTGCATCGATGATGCGGGCGGTATCGTCAGACATGTGCTTGGCCTTGGCCATGCTGCGGCCGAGGAAGACTTCACCGTCCTCTTCTGCGTAAAGCATGGGGCCGAGACGCTCGGACATGCCCCACTGGGTCACCATCTTGCGGGCGATGTCGGTGGCACGTTCGATGTCGTTGGATGCACCGGTCGATACCTTCTCGGCACCGTAGATCAGCTCTTCCGCCAGACGACCGCCATACAGGCTGGAGATCATGGACTCCAGATGCTGCTTGGAGTGGCTCCAGCGGTCCTGTTCCGGCAGGTACATGGTCACACCCAGCGCACGGCCGCGCGGAATGATGGAGACCTTGTAGACAGGGTCATGATCCGGCACCACGCGACCAATGATGGCGTGACCCGCTTCATGATAGGCCGTCATCTCCTTCTCGGACTCTTTCATCACCATGGAGCGACGTTCCGCCCCCATCATGATCTTGTCCTTCGCCTTTTCGAACTCCAGCATGGAGACCACTCGGCGGCTCTCGCGAGCAGAGAAGAGGGCAGCCTCGTTCACCAGGTTGGCCAGATCGGCACCGGAGAAACCAGGGGTACCACGGGCAATCAGCGCCGGATTGACGTCATCCGCCAGCGGTACCTTGCGCATGTGCACTTTCAGGATCTGCTCACGACCGCGAACATCCGGCAAGCCGACCACGACCTGGCGGTCGAAACGACCTGGACGCAGCAGCGCAGGATCCAGTACGTCGGGACGGTTGGTGGCGGCGATGACGATGATGCCCTCATTACCTTCAAAACCATCCATTTCAACCAGCATCTGGTTCAGGGTCTGCTCACGTTCGTCGTGACCACCACCCAGACCGGCGCCACGCTGGCGACCGACCGCATCGATCTCATCAATGAAGATGATGCAGGGGGAGGATTTCTTGGCCTGTTCGAACATGTCACGCACCCGGGAGGCACCGACACCCACGAACATTTCCACGAAATCCGAACCTGAAATGGTAAAGAACGGCACCTTGGCCTCGCCTGCAATGGCTTTGGCCAGCAGGGTCTTACCGGTACCGGGAGGACCTACCAACAGGACGCCGGTCGGGATCTTGCCACCCAGCTTCTGGAATTTGGTCGGGTCACGCAGATAGTCGACCAGCTCCTTGACCTCTTCCTTTGCCTCGTCACAACCGGCTACGTCGGCGAAGGTAGTCTTGATCTGATCTTCGCTCATCAGGCGAGCCTTGCTCTTGCCGAACGACATGGCACCCTTGCCGCCACCGCCCTGCATCTGACGCATGAAGAAGACCCAGACACCGATCAGCAACAGCATCGGGAACCAGGAGATGAAGATGGACGTGATCAGGGACGGTTCTTCCGGCTTCTCACCCATCACCTTGACGTTATGGTTGAGCATGTCGTTGAGCAGTTGGGGATCCGGCGCAGGAATGATGGTGGTGAAACGTTCACCGGTGCGCTTGACGCCATTGATGACCTTGCCATCCATCCGCACTTCACGGATCTGCTCCTGGGTCACTTCTTTCACGAAGCTGGAATAGTCCAGCTGGCGACTGGTGGTATCGCTGGGGCTGAAGCTATTGAACACCGACATCAGCACGACGGCGATGACCAGCCACAGGATTAGGTTTTTCGCCATGTCACTCAAATCAATGACCTCGCAGACTGACAGTTAACGATGAGGGTTAGGGTACTACAGTTTAAAACCGGTAGCCACAATGTAGACTTCTCGTGAACGGGCACGGGACGAGTCTGGTTTTCGAATCTTGACGACAGAGAAAAGTCTACGTATTTCATTGAGATAGGCATCAAACCCCTCCCCCTGGAACACCTTGACTACAAAACTGCCATTACTGCTCAGGACCTGATTGCACATGTCCAGCGCCAGTTCCACCAGGTACATGGCACGGGCTTGATCCACCTGCTGGGTACCGCTCATGTTGGGCGCCATGTCCGACATGACGACATCCACCTTGTCGGGGCCGACTCGCTCCAGCAAGGCGCCGAGTACAGTTTCCTCCCGAAAGTCCCCTTGCAGGAAATCGACACCGGCAATGGAATCCATCGGCAAAATATCACACGCAATGACGCGCCCCTTGTCACCGACCTGGTCGATGGCAAATTGGGACCAGCCACCGGGAGCAGCCCCCAGGTCCACTACCGTCATCCCCGGCTTGAGCAGCCGGTCTTTGCCCTGGATCTCGTCGATCTTGAAAACGGCGCGAGAGCGCAGTCCCAACTTCTGGGCTTTCTTGACGTATTGGTCGTCGAAATGTTCTTTTAACCAGCGGGTTGAACTGGGGGAACGTTTTTTCTGGGTCATGATTGTCGACTTTAAAAAACCACAAGGGTTATTAGTATTAAGGGCTAAGTGGGGGTAGAATACGCCCCTTTCAACCCTGACTTATGAAGAAATTGCCATGATTCTCAACAATAAACAGAAACAGTACCTCAAGGGCCTGGCCCACAGTCTGAAGCCGGTCGTCCTGCTGGGACAACACGGTCTGACCGAAGGGGTGCTGGCCGAGATCGATCTGGCCCTGAACCACCACGAGCTGATCAAGGTTAAGGTTGCGTCTGAAGATCGTGAGATGAAACAGCTGGTGATGGATGCCATCGTTCGCGAGACCGGCGCCATCAAGGTACAGAGCATGGGCCATGTACTGACCATCTACCGTCAGGCCAAAGAGCCCAAGATCCAGTTGCCGCGCAAGTAACAGGAAAGAGCATTCGCTCTTTCCTTCATTTCCCTTCTTCCCAAGTCGCTTGCCAAAATAGTTGCCAGGCCCTTAACCTGCGATGAATAGCCGTGGACACCCACTATGGACAAGCATCAGCTCCTCACCGATGAAGAACTGGCCATGCTGCGGGACCTGGGAAACGATGAAGACATTGCCACCAGCCAATACCTGCGCGGCACCCTGCCCCTTCCTCTCCAAAGCCTGTTGCAGCGAGCCAAGCCTCTGACACTCGAAGCCCGCATCGCCGGCTACCAATTGCGTTTCCCGCTCCACTGCACCCAGGCAGAGGAGGGCCACGCCCAGCTGCGCATCGCCGCGCCAACCATTACCGAGTTGGGTTCGCCCCATCTGCGCGCCTGGCGACTCGACGAAAAGGCCGTGCTCTGCACCGAAGACGCGGAGTACGAGGTATACAGCCTCTCCCTTGGCGGTCTCATCGTGGCCGGCTTGCCGGACGCCTTTGCCAAGGGAGATCCACTTGGCGGATACCTTCGCATCGAGGATCTCCCTCCCCTGGCCATGACAGGCACCCTCGTCAGGCATGTGGATGCCAATCCACATCGCCATGACTGGGCCGTCCAGTTCCGACTGGGCAAGGAGGATCAGGAACAATTGCGGGACTGGCTCTTCCAGCGCCACCAGGACGCCTTCGTCCAGGCCTATCAGGGTGACTAAAGACAACAGGGGAGCCCGGCTCCCCTGTCTCTTTCCCCGACGTTCAATCAGAGATAGGCAACTTCCAGGATCTCGTACTCCACATCACCACCCGGCGTCTTGACGATGGCAACGTCATCCACTTCCTTGCCGATCAGGGCGCGGGCAATGGGGGAGTTCACGGAGATCATGTTCTGCTTGATGTCCGCCTCGTCGTCTCCCACGATGCGGTAGACCACTTCCTCTTCCGTTTCACTTTTGAGCAGGGTCACGGTTGCGCCGAAGATGACGCGGCCATTGTTGGCAATCTTGGTGACATCGATAATCTGGGCATTGGAGAGCTTGCCTTCGATTTCCTGAATGCGGCCTTCACAGAAACCCTGCTGCTCGCGGGCGGCATGGTATTCGGCATTTTCTTTCAGATCGCCATGTTCACGGGCATCAGCAATCGCTTCGATAATCTGGGGACGCAGCTCGGTCTTGAGATAATCGAGCTCTTGACGCAGCTTTTCAGCGCCGCGAACAGTCATCGGAGTATGATTCATAGTCGAAACCTGGGTTGCTTTATAAAGAGAAGCTGCGGCAATCAAAAGAGAGCCGCAGCTGTCGGTTCGGATGGGGCATCTTAATATGAAGCCGCCACAAAATCCATGTCAGCCCCTGCGAGCGGGATCCCGCTTTGGGCCAGCGTTACTTGGATTCCGAGACGCCAAGCGGAGCCGACACCGTCGGTTTGCCCTGCATGATGGCGATCTCGACACGTCGGTTCATGCGCCGATTCTCCGGGCTGTTGTTGGGCACCAGCGGCTGGGAATCCGCCATCCCTTGCACCACCAGACGATTGCCGTCAAAACCGGGCACCTTGATCATCTGGTGGGCCACCGCCACCGCCCGCTGGGATGAAAGCTCCCAGTTGGACTGGAACAACTCGTCCTCGGTGGCCACATTGTCGGTGTGGCCGGAGACGGTGATCTCCCCCGGCACATCCTTGAGCAGCGCAGCCACCTTGCGGATCACCGGCCAGAACTGGGGTTGCAGAAAGGCGGATCCCGCCGGGAACGCCGCTTTCTCACGAATGCGAATGATGATCTGCTGACCCAGCGCCTCTATCTCGATGGCCCCATCCTGGATCTGGGCCTGCATCTGCTCCGCCAGTGCCTTGGCCAGGGTGTTGGACTGTTCCTGCGCCTTCTGGGCCTCCTGGGCGGTATCGCCACCGCTCTGCTGACCTTCGGTCTTGTCATGTCCGCCCGCCTTGTCCGCATCCCCAGGCTGGAAATCCAGCTCGGTCTGGGTCATGTCGATGGTCTGCTGCATGATGGTGTCAATAGGCGTCGGCTCGGGGCGACCAGGACGAAACTCCTGGGCGATGACGGAGGTTCCCTTGGGGATATCCTTGACCTCCAGGATGTTCTGCACCCCGAACGCCTTCTCCATGGAACCGGCGATCTGCTTGAACTTCTGCACATCCATCTCGGCAAAGGAGAGCAAGAGCACGAAGAAGCACATCAGCAGAGACATGAGATCCGCGAAGGTTCCCATGTAACCGGGCAATCCGGGAGGCGGGCACTTGCACTTTGCCATCTGTGCGCTCCTAT
Source organism: Aeromonas sp. QDB63 (assembly GCF_027707425.1). NCBI lineage: Bacteria > Pseudomonadati > Pseudomonadota > Gammaproteobacteria > Aeromonadales > Aeromonadaceae > Aeromonas > Aeromonas sp. QDB63. Next base: position 47,820 of record NZ_JAPCIS010000022.1, on the reverse strand, counting down.
TCGGTCCCGTTGTTGCGTTTGGACTGATTCAGGTAGTTCTGCAACATGGCCTGGATCACCCTCGGGTTCTGTCCATCCTGGATCCCCATGATGGCGTCGAGGATCAGGGTGCGGCTCAACTGTTCCTCGCCGCTGCGCAGTTCTAGCTTGTCCGCGATGGGGATGGCAATCATGTTGGCCTCGATGGCGCCATACAGGGTCGTCAGCAAGGCCACCGCCATGGCCGGACCGATGGATTTGGGGTCGCTCATGTTGGCCAGCATGGCCACCAACCCCACCAGGGTACCGATCATGCCCATGGCCGGACCGAGATCCCCCAGGGAGCGGAACACCTTGATGGCCGTGGCGTGACGCTCGGACGTCAGTTCGATGTCCTTCTCCATCACCGCACGCACCACGTCGGCATCATGGCCGTCCACCAGCATGTCGATGCCCTTCTTCATGAAGGTATTGGGGATCTCCGCCGCCTCCAGGGCCAGAAAGCCCCCCTTGCGGGCCGCATCCGCCAGTTCCACCGCCTTGGTGATGAGATCGTCGAGCTTGTCCCCCTTGTACATGAAGGCCTTGCCCGCGACCTTGAAGGCCATCAGAAACTGACCGAGGTTGAATTTCATCATGCAGATGAACACGGACCCCAGTATGGTGATGTAGACCGATGGCATGTCCACATACATGCTCATGGGGCCGCCCAGCAACATGCCGTACACTACGACCCCGAACCCCAGCACTAAGCCTATCAGACTCCCTAAATCCACATCCCTACTCCTGTCGCCGAACGTGCCGTCTAATTATATTGCGTTGAATTTTCTGCTATTGCGTCCCCGGCAGCAAGTCCGGCACACCGCAATCGCCGATCGGCAATGCGTGGTTGCATGCCCGTTATTATCGGCCAGGGTCAGGATAGTTTGAGGACGCCGCGTTTTCTGCCTCCCCCCTGTGGCCGGTCGATGTTAAGATGAGCCGTTTTTTTCAATCCCCGAGGATGGACATGGCCAGTAAAAAAATCGACCGTCTGAGTTTTGATGCCACCCTGGAAGAGCTGGAAACCATAGTGCATCAACTCGAACAGGGCTCGCTCCCCCTCGAGGAGGCACTCAAACAATTCGAACAGGGCATCCATCTGGTGCGTGCCGGCCAGCAGAAGCTGGAACAGGCCGAACAGAAGATCCAGATCCTCCTGACCCAGGCCGATGGCAGCGAGCAAGCGGTCCCTTTTCGAGCAGAACAAGGAGAGGAGTGAGTGACCCTGGACGATTTCTCCCGCCTGCATCGGCGCCGCATCGACGATTGCCTCTCGGCACAGCTTGATGCCCTGCCCGCCATGGCGCCACGTCTGCGGGACGCGATGAAATACGGCCTGCTGCTCGGTGGAAAACGGGTGCGCCCCTTCCTGGTCTATGCCGTCGGCGAGATGCTGGGCGTCAAGAGCGAACTGCTGGATGGCCCCGCCGCCGCCGTGGAGTGCATTCACGCATACTCCCTCCTGCACGACGACCTGCCCGCCATGGATGACGACGACCTGCGTCGTGGTCAGCCCACCGTACACAAGGCCTTCGATGAAGGCACTGCCATCCTGGCGGGCGATGCCCTGCAGACCCTGGCGTTTTCCATTCTGGCCGACCACCCCATGCCCGATACATTGATGGCCAACCGGGTGCGGATGCTGAGTGCCCTGGCCCGCGCGTCCGGCTATCTCGGCATGTGTGGCGGTCAGGCACTGGATCTGGACGCCGAAGGGCGCCGGATCAGCCTCGCCGAGCTGGAGCAGGTGCACCGCCACAAGACCGGGGCCCTCATCGAGTGCGCCGTGACCCTCGGCGCCCTGTGCAAGGCTGACGTGGAACCCGCCACCCTCATCGCCCTGCAAACCTATGCCGCCGCCATCGGACTCGCCTTCCAGGTGCAGGACGACATCCTAGACATCACGGGCGATACCGCCACCCTGGGCAAGCCGCAAGGCTCGGATCTGGCGCTGGAAAAGAGTACCTATCCGGCCCTGCTCGGACTCGACAATGCCCGTGAGCTGGCTCGCGAACTGCATGACAAGGCCTTAACAGCCCTGCAATCCTTGCCCTACAATACCGACATTCTGGAAGCGTTTGCCGATTACATCATCGAGCGAACCCACTAAACGCTGGATAACAGTAACAATATGAGCGTTGATATTAGCGATTTCCCCAACCTGGCCCTCGCGGACACGCCGGTCGATTTGCGATCCCTCCCCTTCGAGCGGCTGCCCGTGGTGTGCAACGAGCTGCGCGAGTATCTGCTGCGCTCGGTGAGCCGCTCCAGCGGCCACTTCGCCTCCGGCCTTGGCACCGTCGAGCTGACGGTCGCCCTGCACTATGTCTACAACACCCCCTTCGATCGGCTGGTGTGGGACGTGGGCCACCAGGCCTATCCCCACAAGATCCTGACCGGAAGACGGGAGCGCATTCACACCATTCGCCAGAAAGATGGCCTGCACCCCTTCCCCTGGCGGGAAGAGAGCGAGTACGACGTGCTCAGCGTGGGCCACTCCAGCACCTCCATCGGGGCGGCGCTCGGCATGGCGGTGGCGGCCGAGAGCGAAGGGCTTGGCCGCAAGGTGGTCGCGGTCATCGGTGATGGCGCCATCACCGCCGGCATGGCCTTCGAGGCCCTCAATCACGCCGGCGACGTCCACAAGGACATGCTGGTGGTGCTCAACGACAACGAGATGTCCATCTCCGAGAACGTGGGGGCCCTGAACAATCACCTCGCCAGGCTGATGTCCGGCAAGCTCTACACCACCATTCGCGAGGGGGGCAAGAAGGTGCTGGCGGGGCTGCCGCCGGTCAAGGAGCTCGCCAAGCGGGCCGAGGAGCACCTCAAGGGCATGGTGGTGCCCGGCACCCTGTTCGAGGAGTTCGGCTTCAACTACATCGGCCCCATCGACGGTCACGACATCCATGCCCTAGTCGAAACCCTGCGCAACATGCGCAACCTCAAGGGTCCCCAGCTGCTGCACGTCAAGACCAAGAAGGGCAAGGGCTACGAGCCGGCGGAAAAAGATCCCATCGGCTATCACGCCGTCCCCAAATTCAACCCGGATGACTGTGCCCTGCCCAAGAGTGCCGGTGGCAAACCCACCTTCTCCGCCATCTTCGGTCAGTGGCTGTGCGATATCGCCGCCAGGGATGAGCGCGTGGTCGGTATCACCCCCGCCATGCGCGAAGGCTCCGGTCTGGTGAAATTCAGCCAGCAATATCCGGATCGCTACTTCGACGTGGCCATCGCCGAGCAACATGCGGTCACCTTCGCCGCCGGTCTCGCCATCGCCGACCAGAAACCCGTGGTCGCCATCTATTCGAGCTTCCTGCAGCGGGCCTATGACCAGCTGATCCACGACGTGGCGCTGCAGAACCTGCCGGTGCTGTTCGCCATCGACCGGGCCGGTCTGGTGGGGGCCGACGGCCCGACCCATCAGGGTGCGTTCGACATCAGCTTCCTGCGCACAGTGCCGAACATGGTGGTGATGACCCCGTCCGATGAGAACGAGTGCCGCCAGATGCTCTACACCGGCTATCTGTGCAACGGGCCAGCGGCGGTGCGCTACCCCCGTGGCAGCGGCACCGGTATCCAGGCTGAGAGCGAGATGCAGGCCCTGCCCCTCGGCAAGGGACGTGTCGTTCGTGAGGGCAAGGGGACCGCCATCCTGGCATTCGGCACCCTGCTGCAACAGGCCAGAGCAGCCGCAGAGGCGCTGGATGCCACCCTGGTGGACATGCGCTTCGTCAAACCCATGGACGAGGCGCTGGTGCTCTCTCTGGCCGCCTCCCACGATCAGTTCGTCACCCTCGAGGACAACGCCATCATGGGCGGTGCAGGCTCTGCGGTGAACGAGCTGCTGATGGGCTGCAAGCAGTGCAAACCGGTGCTCAACCTCGGCCTGCCGGACCGCTTCATCGAGCAGGGCACCCAGGATGAGATCTACGCCCTGCTGGGGCTGGACAGCGTGGGCATTCAGACCCGCATCGAGAGCTGGCTGCAGGCCTGACAAGGGTTATTGCAAGCAATAAAAAGGGCGCCTGATGGCGCCCTTTTTTTGTTATTCACTGTGCCAAACCAAACCTGCTCACACACTGTCGCGAGAAGGCCGTCAACAAGGTTACAAGCCGCTCAGGAACCGAGACATACATGAGCACTCCTGATTCCACATAAGTGAGCAGCACATGAACCTTGATCACGGCCTCGCAGCCAGTTCGTGGAGAGGTTTATCAGCCCTTGTAGATCTTCGGGTTGAACACATCCCGCAGCCAGTCACCCAGCAGGTTGATCACCAGCACCAGCACCACCAGGCAGAGGCCCGGGAAGGCGGTGATCCACCAGGAGCCGGAGAAGATGTAGTTGAAGCCCACGCTGATGAGCGACCCCAGGGACGGTTGATCAACCGGCATCCCCAGACCCAGGAAGGAGAGGGCCGCCTCGCTCATGATGGCGTTCGCCACCTGCACGGTGGAGATGACCAGGATGGGTGACAGGCAGTTCGGCAGAATGTGGCGGAACATGATGCGCGGGGCGCGGAACCCCATCACCTGAGCTGCTTCCACATACTCCTTCTTCTTCTCCGCCAGCACGGAGGCGCGTACCGTCCGGGCATACTGGGGCCACTCGGCGATACCGATGATCACCACCAGCATCAGGATGGCGAACTTCGAGTAGAACTCGGAGCCAAAGGTCGCCTGGAAGATGGCGGAGATGATGATCGCCACCATCATGGTGGAGAACGACAGCTGCACATCGGCAAAGCGCATCAGCAGGTTGTCGATGCGACCACCAAAGTAACCGGCCATCAGACCGATGACGATACCGAGCACCAGCTGCAGCCCCACCGCGAACAGACCAATGGTCAGCGAGATGCGGGCGCCATAGAGGATGGTGCTCCAGATGTCGCGTCCCTGGTTGTCGGTCCCGAGCCAGAAGCGGGCCTCGCCCCCTTCCAGCCAGGAGGGGGGCAGCTCCGCATCCATCAGATCGAAGCTGGTCTGGTCATAGACGTTGTGCGGTGCGATCCAGGGTGCCAGCAGAGCCGCCAGCACGAAGACCACAAACACCGCAAAGCTGAACATGGCTACCTTGTCCCGCAGGAAGTAGTAGACGATGTCGGAATTTTTGAAGCGTGCCCAACGACTCGGGCTCGCAGTCACTGCGTTACTCATGTGCTTACCCCTTGGCGGTCAGGTTGACGGTCGGGTTGATCAACCCGTAGAGCAGGTCGACCAGGGTATTGGTCACCACGAAAATGAGGCCGACGAAGATGACGTAGGCGGTGATCAGCGGCGTATCGACCCGGTGGATCGCCTCAAGGAACAGGAAGCCGGTCCCCGGCCACTGGAACACGCTCTCGGTCAGGATGGTGTAGGCCACCATAGTCCCGATCTGCACACCGCCCACCGTAATGACCGGCAGCATGGTGTTCTTCAGGGCGTGCTGGTAGTAGACCTTGTTGTTGTCCAGCCCCTTGGCACGGGCAAACTTGACGTACTCGGAGGAGAGCTGCTCCAGCATCTCCGAGCGCACCAGCCGGATGAACAGCGGCAGCATGATGGAGGAGAGGGAGACAGCTGGCAGCACCAGGTGCAGGATACCGTCCCAGGTGAAGAAGCCCGACTCCCAGCCCAGCAGGTTGTAAGTCTCGCCACGGCCATAGGCCGGCAGCCAGCCCAGCTGGATGGAGAAGAGGTACATCAGCATGATGGCGGTCAGGAAGACCGGGATCGAGATGCCGATGCTGCTCACCGCCATGATGAGCTTGGTCAGGAAACTGCGCGGTCTTATCGCCGAATAAACCCCCAGCGGAATGGAGACCACGACGATGATGAGCGCGGCGGCAAACACCAGCTCAAGGGTAGCCACCAGCTTGTCGAGGATAACCTCGAGGGCTGGTCGCTTGAAGAAATAGGAAGTGCCCAGATCCCCGTGTACCGCGTTCTTCAAGAAGCGGCTGTATTTCACGAGGAAGGGATCATTGAGTCCCATCTTGTCGCGCAGCTCCTGGCGCACGGACTCGGAGACGGATTGTCCCACCAGCTCGCGCAGCGGATCCCCCAGGTTGTCCTGGATGGAGAAGGCGACCAGGCTGATGACGAACATCACTATCACGGCCTGATAGAACCGTTTCAGCAGGAATGTAAACATGCTTGTCCTTCTACGTGGCCTGTGTCTTGGCACAGGCTTCTGTTAATGGCGGGGCAACCATGGGTGCCCCGCCGGGTCCTTCCTTAAACGCTTCGCTTACTTGTTGACCACCAGGTCACCCAGATAAGGGAAGTTCATCACGTTGACCACCGGCTTGATGTCGACGTTCTTCTTGGCACCGTAGGCCAGGTCTTCCCAGTGCAGCGGCACATAGGCAGCGTCGTCGATCAGCATGGCTTCCACCTTCTGCAGGATGGCGGCACGCTTGGCAGGATCGGTCTCGGTGTTGGCTTCCATCACCATCTTGTCAGCTTCTGCGTTGGCATAACCGCCGCAGTTGTACTGACCCATGCCGGTCTTGGCATCCTTGGTGAAGGTCAGGAACTCGAAGAAGTTCGCACTGTCTTCGGTGTCGGAGTGCCAGCCGATCAGCTGCATGTCAGCGGCGCACTTGTCAAACTCCGGCCAGTACTGGGCCACCGGCATGGTCTTCAGATCCACCTTGATGTTGATCTTGGACAGCATGGCGGAGACGGCCTGGGCAATCTTGACGTCGTTGACGTAGCGGGCAGCCGGGGAGATGAAGCTCATCTTGAAGCCCTTCTCGTAACCGGCTTCCTTCATCAGCTCCTTGGCCTTGGCCAGATCATACTGGGGCTTGAGCGCCTCGTTGTAGCCTGCGTAGCCTTTCGGGCTCAGCTGGCCGGCCGGGGTACCGAAGCCCTTGTTGATCTTGTCGACGATGCCCACCTGGTTGATGGCGTAGTTGATCGCCTGACGCACGCGCTTGTCTTTCAGCGCCGGGTTGGTGTTCTGGTTCAGCTCGATGATGATGGCACGGGTACCGGACAAGGTGACCAGCTGGGAATCCTTGCCGTTCTTCACGCGCTCCAGATCGTTCGGGGCAACCGGGTAGATCATGTCCACGTCGCCGCCCAGCAGGGCTGCGACACGAGTGGCGTCTTCCTTGATCGGTACCACGGTCAGGTTCTCGACGTTGCCCTTGGAGGCCTTGTCCCAGTAGTTGGCGTTGCGCACGTATTCCAGCTTCACGCCCTGCTCGCGGAACTTGACGCTGAACGGACCGGTACCGGAGACATTGGTGGAGGCGAAGGAGTCACCGTTCTTCACGATCTCGGCCTTGTCCTTGCCCGCCTCGGTCTTGCCGCTATAGAACTTGGAGTCCATCGGGAAGATGTAGGTGACGGTCTGCAGTACCAGCGGGAACGGCTTGGCGGTGACGAGATCCACGGTGAAATCATCCACCTTCTTGGCTTCGGCGATGGGGTCGAAGATCGCCTTGAAGTCCGGGGAGGCCTTCAGACGGTTGACGGTCCATACCACGTCATCGGCGGTGAAGTCGTTGCCGGAGTGGAACTTCACACCCTTGCGCAGGTGGAAACGGACGGTCTTGTCGTCGATGCGCTCATACTTCTCGGCCAGACGCGGCTCGAACTGCAGATCCTGGGTGTAACGCATCAGGGGGTCGAACACCAGGTGAGACATCTCCAGGGTCTGACCGGAGAGCTGCTCCTGCGGGTCCAGAGAGGTGGCGTCGGACGCGACGGCGACCTTGATGTCGGCAGCAGAAACGTTGAACGCGAGACCAGCGGCGAACAGCGCCATGGCGATCTTGGATAATCCTTTCTTCATGTCTTTCTCCATGCTTTTGGCTTTTTATTGACAGACAAACCGGCGAACCGGTGCTTTCCTAGCTTGCGATTTCCAGCCCCTCGCGGGACATTCCCTTGAATTCCGGCATGAGGGAGATCAGCTTGCGGCTGTACTCATGCTCGGCATTGGTGAACAGTTTCTCGGTCTCGGCCACTTCCACCAGATGACCGTGCTGCATCACACCGATGCGGTCGCACATCTGGCGGATGACCGGCAGATCGTGACTGATGAACAGCATGGTGAGCCCAAGCTCCTGTTGCAAGTCTTTGAGCAGGTTGAGGATCTGGGCCTGCACCGAGACATCCAGCGCCGAGGTGGGCTCGTCGCAGATGAGGAAGCGCGGGCGAGTCGCCAGGGCGCGGGCAATGGAGATGCGCTGGCGCTGACCACCGGAGAACTCGTGGGGATACTTGACCCCGGCGCCGCGGCCCAGGCCCACGTGATCCAGCAGGTCCCCGACGATCTGCTCTATCTGCCGCTCGCTCTCGGCGAGGCGGTGGAAGCGGATCGGCTCGGCGATGATGTCACGCACCTTCATGCGCGGGTTCATCGAAGAGTAGGGATTCTGGAACACCATCTGCATCTGGCGGCGCAGGGGGCGACGCTCGTGCTCCCCTTTCAGGGCGGTGAGATCGATCCCCTCGAAGACAATCTTGCCGGTGTCGGGCGGATAGAGCCCGGTGATGGCACGGGCGATGGTGGACTTGCCGGAGCCCGACTCCCCCACCAGACCGAAAGTCTCACCCTCGAAGATCTCGAAGCTGATGTTGTTGCAGGCGCGAACGTACTGGCGGCGGCTCGGGAAGATGGAATCCTTGGTGACGAACTTCAGATCCACGTTCTCCACCCGCAACAGCGCGCCTTCATAGGTGCGCTCGTCCTGACTCTGGCCGAGCCAGTGGGTCTTGAGATCGATGCTGGTATCCGCCGCACCGGCATCCTCGATATAGGAGACCAGGGGGAAGCGTACCAGCTTGACATCCGAGCGGGGAACCGCCGAGATGAGGCTGCGGGTATAGGGGTGATTGGGGCGGCCCAGCACCTGTTCCGTGGTGCCGAACTCCACCAGATCGCCGCGGTACATCACCGCCACCTTGTCGGTAACGTTGGAGACCACCCCCATGTCATGAGTCACCAGCATGCAGCCGACCTGGCGCTCTTTGCACAGGTTGCGGATGAGCTGGAGGATCTGATCCTGGATGGAGACGTCCAGCGCCGTGGTCGGCTCATCGGCGATGATGAGCTCGGGATCCCCGGAGAGGGCGATGGCGATCACTACCCGCTGGCGCATGCCACCGGAGAACTGGTGAGGATACTGCTTGATGCGCACGTCCGGGTTCGGGATCCCCACCGCCCCCATCAGCTCGAGGGCCTTGGCAAAGGCCGCCTCGCGGGACAGGTCGGTGTTGGCGAGGATGGTCTCCACCAGCTGCTGCTCCACGGTGAACAGCGGATTGAGGGAGGTCATGGGATCCTGGAAGATGAAACCGATACGCGAGCCACGAATGGCCCGCATCTCGTTCTGGCTCTTGCCGGAGATGAGCTCGCCGTTGAGGTAGATGTCACCACGGGCGATGCGACCGGGCGGGCTCAACAGATCGATGACGGCGTTGCCGATGGTGGATTTGCCAGCGCCGGACTCACCGACGACGCCGACGATCTCGCCCTTTTCAACAGAAAAAGAGAGATCCTTGACCGCGGCAAGCACCCCGTAGCGGGAGGGGTACTCGATCCGCAAGTTTTTGACTTCAAGCAAGGACATGGTTACCTCTGCGGGGGACATCCGTCCCAAATAATTCGTCCGTAAATCAGCCGCAGATGCTGGTTGTGCCTTGGTACTGCTCGAGAGCCGTTTTTGTGTAATTAACGCTCAATCCATGAGGCAGCCAAACCAGCGATCCGGGCGGGTTTTTTGCATTTTTTTGGAATAACCCGCGAGTAAGTTAGTCGGTTTGCCCGCAGGTGTAAATGATCCAGTTATACAATTTCGCAATACTTTGCCCAGAGAATGCCGACACCCTGGGGTTAAAATGTCGATAAAAGTCACATTACCAGAGATTACGCTGGCAATGCGAGACCATCAACCAATTATGTTTCAACAAAATAGCAACAAACCATCTTATTCACTATCAGCATTATGCTGACCAGCTTCGAATGAGTAGTGAATATTTATGTGAAATGATTTTTTGACGGCAGCATATCCGGAGTAAGGAAAAATAGGCAGAGCTAAATAGGGACAATGCAGAAGGATCAACCTGGGCCACAGGCCCGCCGGCACGGCAAGCCGGGAGGGATTGCATACAAAAAAACGCAGGCCCCTCAGGGCCTGCGTGTGCGGTATATCCGACCTCTTTGCAAGAGGAGAGGAGTGAAAAAACAACGAGACGGGCGTTCGGGAGCCGCCTCCCCTCACCAGTGGGCAAGCAGTTGCATGCAGGCCAGGGCGAACAGGCCGGCGATGAGATCGTCCAGCATGATGCCAAGCCCGCCGTGAATGCGGCGATCGAACCAGGAGATGGGCCAGGGCTTGAGCACGTCGAACAGGCGAAACAGCACGAAACCCGCCAGCACCCACTCCCAGCCGGCCGGGGCCGCAATCATGGTGACCCCGAATCCGATGACCTCGTCCCAGACGATAGCCCCGTGATCCGGCATCCCGATGGCGTCGGTGGCGCTCTGGCAGATGCGGATGCCCGCCACGAAACCCACCACCAGCAGGGCGATGAACCAGGAGGTCGACAGCCCGCTCACCAACAGATAGAGCGGGATGGCTGCCAGGGTCCCCATGGTGCCCGGCGCCTTGGGGGAGAGGCCGGAGCCAAACCCCACCGCAAGGAAGTGGAGCGGGTTTTTAAGGTTCAGCCGCGTCAGTTCGGGCTTTATCTTGAAAGACATCATGCGAAGTGATCCCAGCCCTTGAGGTGCAGTTCGACGGGTTGTTCGTCCTGCAGGTAGTCGATGCCAGGCTCCCCGACCAGGATGCGACCGATGCGGGTGAACTTCACGCCACAATTGGCCAGCGCCGTGTCCAGGGCGCCGTGGTGCTCCTGGGGCACGGTGAAGCAGAGCTCGTAGTCGTCGCCCCCGGCCAGAGCCAGCTGCCAGGCATCCATGGCCGGCACCGCATCCTGCAACACGGGGGAGAGGGGCAGCAGGTTGAGATCGATCTGGGCCCGCACGCCGGACGCCTTGAGGATGTGGCCGAGATCCGAGGCCAGGCCGTCTGAGAGATCCAGGGCGCTGCTGGCCAGCCCGCGCAGGGCCTGACCGGCCAGGATGCGGGGATGGGGATGGTCGAGGCGCGGCAGCACGGCCGCCAGCTGGTTCTCGTTGAGGGTGCGCTTGCCCAGCAGGTGGGAGAGCGCCAGGGCGGCATCCCCCAGGGTGCCGGTCACGTAGACCCCGTCACCGGCCTTGGCGCCGCTGCGCATCAGGGCGCGACCTGCCGGGACCGATCCTTTCACCGAGACGGTGATGGAGAGGGGCCCGCGGGTCATGTCTCCCCCCACCAGCGCCACGTTGTAGTACTCGGCGAGCTCGAGGAACCCTTCGGCGAAACCGGCGACCCAACGCTCGTTGATGGCGGGCAGGGTCAGGGCCAGGGAGACCCAGCGCGGCTCGGCCCCCATGGCGGCCAGATCGGAGAGATTGACCGCCAGCGCCTTGTAGCCGAGATCCACCGGATCCATGTCGGGGAAGAAGTGCACGCCGCTCACCAGGGTGTCCGTGCTCACCGCCAACTGGGCGTCGGGGGGCAGGGTCAGCAGGGCACAGTCATCTCCAGGGCCCATCACCACGTCCTTGCGGGCGTGGGGGACCTTGAAGTACTTCTCAATCAGCTCAAATTCACCCATACAGTAAAAAGCCAGCAATAAGCTGGCTCCTCTCTTAATTGCTGACGGACAGCAGGATCAGCGCTTGGGCAGCGTCTTGATCACCTTGTCCAGGACGCCGTTGACAAACTTGTGGCTGTCATCGGCGGCGAAGGCTTTGGCCAGCTCGATCGCTTCGTTGATCACCACGCGCGGCGGCACATCTTCACGACGGGTCAGCTCGTAGGTCGCCAGACGCAGGATCGCCTTGTCCACCATGTCCACTTCTTCCAGCGGACGGGAGAGGAAAGGCGCGAACACCTTGTCCAGCTCGTTGCAGTGGACCGCTACCCCGAACAGCAGATCGCGGAAATAGTTCAGGTCCACACCCTTGGTGTCCTGATCGATCTTGAACTGCTCTTCGATGTCGCCCACGTTGGCCTGGGTCATCTGCCACTGGTAGATGGCCTGGGTGGCGCAATGGCGGGCCTTACGGCGCTCGGACGGTTTCAATGCATTTCTCCTCGTTACACGTCCAGTTGTTTCAGGACGTTGATCATTTCGAGCGCGCTCAGTGCAGCCTCTGCACCCTTGTTACCCGCCTTGGTACCGGCGCGTTCGATGGCTTGTTCAATGTTTTCGGTGGTCAGCACGCCGAAGGCAACGGGAATGTCGTATTCCATCATCACCTGGGCCAGACCCTTGCCGTTCTCGCTCGCTACCAGTTCGAAGTGGTAGGTACCGCCGCGGATGACGGTGCCGAGTGCGACGATGGCGTCGTATTGACCGCTCTTGGCCAGCTTCTTGGCCGCCAGGGGAATTTCGACGGCCCCCGGTACGCGCACCAGGGTCAGATTGCTCTCCTGGACCTGACCTTGACGCTTCAGCACGTCCAGCGCGCCGTTCACCAGGCTGTCATTGATGAAGCTGTTGAAACGGGCAACGACAATAGCAACACGCGCCTCGGGAGCGGCGATATTTCCTTCGATAATCTTCATTGGAAATCCTGTCTCTGTGCAATCAATTAGGGGCCGGGCTCAAAAGTGCACGCATTCTAGCACAACAGAGCCGCGACAAAAAACCATGGCCGCAACGGGCGGCCATGGTGATGAATTCAACCGTACGCAGCGCTTACTCGCCGACGTACTCCACCACTTCCAGACCAAAGCCACCGAGGGCATGGTACTTCTTGGGAGAGCTCAATAGGCGCATCTTGCCGACCCCCAGCGCCTTGAGGATCTGGGAACCGACGCCGACCCGGCGCGAGGTGCCCTGCCACTTGGCCCCTTCCGGCGCCAGCCCCTTGTCGGCGGCTTCAAAACCCTTGACCCTGGCCAGCAGCTCGGCGCCATGGGCTTCCGCCCCCAGGATCACCAGCACCCCGCCCTCGTCGGCGATGCGGGCCATGGATTTGGGCAGCGGCCAGCTGCGGGCGCTGTGGCGGTCGGTGAGCAGCAGATCGCTCAGCACGTCGTGCAGGTGCACACGTACCAGGGTCGGCTGGTCGGCCTTCACGTCCCCTTTCTTCAGGGCGAAGTGGACCTGGTTGTCGATGGTGTCGCGGAAGGTGACGAGGTCGAACTCGCCGTATTCGGTGGGCAACTTGCACTCGGCCACTTTCTCTACCGTGGTCTCGTGCTGGTTGCGGTATTCGATAAGGTCGGCAATGGTGCCGAGCTTGATGCCGTGCTGCTCGGCGAAGATCTCGAGATCCGGGCGCCGGGCCATGGTGCCGTCTTCGTTGAGGATCTCGACGATGACGGAGGCAGGCTCGAAGCCGGCCAGCCGGGCCAGATCGCAGCCCGCTTCGGTGTGGCCGGCGCGGGTCAGCACACCGCCATCCTGCGCCATCAGCGGGAAGATGTGGCCGGGCTGCACCAGATCGGCGGCCTTGGCATGGGGCGCCACCGCGGCCTGTACGGTGACGGCGCGGTCGGCGGCGGAGATGCCGGTGGTCACCCCTTCCGCCGCCTCGATGGAGACGGTGAAGGCGGTGGAGAACTGGGCATTGTTGCGATCGACCATCAGCGGCAGCGCCAGCTGCTTGCAGCGATCCCGGGTCAGGGTCAGGCAGATGAGGCCCCGACCGTAGCGCGCCATGAAGTTGATGTCTTCCGGGCGGACACAGGAGGCGGCCATGATCAGGTCCCCTTCGTTCTCCCTGTCTTCGTCATCCATCAGGATCACCATCTTGCCAGCCTTGATATCGGCAATGATTTCCTGGGTCGTGCTCAGCGCCATGGGCTACTCCATCAACATGCTTGGGGATTGAGCCAGTCGGCTCGACTTGATACTGCGTATTGTGCTCTAGATGGGGGCACGCGGCCCCGTTTCAATCCGCGCGGGATCACAGAACCGCGTTTTCCCGTCAAAACGGCTCACAAGAATCCGGACTGGGCCAGCTTCTCCAGGGTCAGGGTAGAGGCACTGCTCTCCTCGCGCTTGCCCGTCATCAGCCGCTCCAGATAGCGGGCTATCTGGTCCACCTCGAGGTTGACCCGGTAGCCGGGTTTCCAGCGGGCGATGGTGGTCTCCTGGGCGGTGTGGGGCACGATGGTCAGCCGGAACAGATCCCCCTGAACCGCATTGACGGTGAGGCTGATTCCATCCACTGCAATGGAGCCCTTCTCGGCGATGTAGCGGGAGAGCTCCCCCGGCGCCTTGATCCAGTATTCGATGGCGCGGCCGCTGGACGATTTGCTCTTCACCTCGCCGATGCCGTCCACGTGGCCGGAGACCAGGTGGCCGCCGAGGCGGGAAGTGGGCATCAACGCCTTCTCGAGGTTGACCGGATCCCCCACCTTGGCGGCAGAAAAACCGGTGCGGGAGAGGGTTTCCAGGGAGACGTCGGCGGTATAGCTGTGATCCCCGAGCGCCACCACGGTGAGACAGACGCCGTTGGTGGCGATGGAGTCGCCCAGCTTGACGTCACTGAAGTCCAGGGTCGGCGCGTGCACGGTGAGGGCCATGTCCTCCCCCTGGCGACGCAGCTCGGCCAGGGTTCCCACCGCTTCGATAATTCCGGTAAACATGCAGATCACCTTGCTGATGACGGGGGAGATGGATGCCCCCGTGAACATTGAAAAATCAGGCTATTTTCGCAGTGATGCGAATATCCTGGCCAAGCATGCGCACATCCTTGAGATTGAGTTTGGGGGCCTGGAACAGCCGGGTCAGCCCCGGCAGATGGAACAGGCCGCGCCCCTCATCCCCCATCAGTTTGGGCGCCTGATAGAGCACCAGCTCGTCCACCAGCCCCTTCTCCAGCAGGGCGCCGCACAGCCGTGGCCCCGCCTCCACCAGTACCGAGTTGACGTTCTGTTTGGCCAGCAGCATGAAGAGGCTGACCAGATCCAGCTTGCCATCCAGCAGCGGCACCTCCAGCTGCTGCACCCAGGCGGGCCACTCACCGGATGCCTTGTGGCGGGCCAGCAGTACCGGGCTCTCGCTCTGGAACAGGGGCAGATCCGGGGTGAGCCGGTTTTGCGAATCCACGATGACCCGCAGTGGCTGGCGCAGGGTCTCTTTGGGATAGACCGCCTTGACCGAGGGGGGCAGCTCGTCCCAGCGCACGGTGAGGGAGGCGCCATCTGCCAGCACGGTCTCGGCGCTGGAGAGGACCGCATCGTGACGTGCCCGCAGCCGCTGCACGTCCCGGCGCGCCTCCGGAGAGGTGATCCACTGGCTCTCGCCACTCGCCATGGCGGTGCGACCATCCAGGCTCGCCCCCAGCTTGACCGTCACCAGCGGAAACGCGGTGCGCATCCGTTTGAAGAAACCGGGGTTGAGGGCCTCGGCTTCCGCGGCCAACAGGCCGAAATCGGTCTTGATCCCCGCCTCGGAGAGCATCCGCAGGCCACGCCCGCCCACCTGGGGATTGGGATCCACCATGGCGGCGACCACCCGGGTTACCCCGGCCTTGATGAGCGCCTCGGCGCAGGGGGGCGTGCGACCATGATGGGAGCAGGGCTCCAGGGTCACATAGGCGGTGGCACCGCGGGCCTCTTCCCCTGCCGCGTGCAGAGCATAGACCTCGGCATGGGGCTCACCGGCCCGCTTGTGCCAGCCCTCCCCCACCACCACGCCGGCCTTCACCAGCACGGCGCCGACGCAGGGGTTGGGGGCCGTGGTGTAACGGCCGCACCGGGCCAGTTCGAGGGCCCGGCTCATCCATTGGTAATCGTCTTGACTAAACATCCGGGCTCCTGTGTCCAGCAACCTGTCCCCGGTGGCACGGCCATCCGATGGGACAAGAAAATAGGGTGTACGCGCTTGCCGCACGCCTTCTCGGGCAGATCGGCCATGGCATCTGACGCCATGGCGACGGGCACACACATCGCAGGATGCGGCCGCACGCCTTCATATTTTTTCACCAGTGCAACGATGCGCTATCTAGATGTCTCACTGGTGTAACAACTGGCGCTGCCGCAACGGCAGCCCCTCTCTTATTCACATAGGGAGCCGCAGGCCGGCGTTACTTCTCCAGCTTGGCGATCTCTTCCCCGAATTCGCGAATGTCTTCAAAGCTGCGGTAGACGGAGGCAAAGCGGATGTAGGCCACCTTGTCCAGACTCTTGAGCTCATCCATCACCAGATTGCCCACCAGCTGGGAGGCCACCTCCCGCTCGCCGGTGGCCCGCAGGCGGGACTTGATGTGGTTGACCGCCTTCTCGATGGCCTCCATGCTCACCGGCCGCTTCTCCAGCGCCCGCAGAATGCCGGCACGCAGCTTGTCTTCGTTGAAGGGCTCGCGGGAGCCGTTGGACTTGATGACGCGGGGCATGACCAGTTCGGCCATTTCGAAGGTGGTAAAACGCTCGTGACAGAGCAGGCATTCGCGACGGCGGCGCACCTGATGGCCCTCGGCCACCAGACGGGAATCGATCACCTTGGTATCAACGGCACTACAGAAAGGGCAATGCATCTGACCTCCGGCGTGGATGAAAATGGGCGCGGGCCCCGGGGGCTGGCGCTAGGCCGGCCAGTGTAACACGGCCATCCAGAACCGGTAAAAGCCCATGAAAACAAGGGACAACCAGCCAGACCTTCGGGCAGGACTCAGTCGTCATAGGGCAACGCCTCGGGGTCGCAATCCTGGTAATCGGGGGCAGGATCCGCCGCGAACCGGCGAGCAGCCACATGGCTGTGACCCAGCATCAGCGCCTTGCCCACCCGGTGCATGCCATCCATCACCCGGCCGGCGCTGTCCAGCAGGATGGGATAGGCGAGATCCGCCGCCATCATGAGCTGGCAATGCGCCACCACGCTGCGCACCGTGGGCGTGGCGTCGCCATGGCCGTACCAGTGGTCGCGGTCAAGCTCGGCAATCTCGCCGAGTGCCACCGCCTGCACCGGCAGGTTGCGGCTCAGCCGGATCAAGCGGCGCACATCCCAGGCCAGCAGCCCCTGTTCGCTGGCGTGAAAGTGTTACTGGGCGCGAACCGTCTGCCGCAGTGACGCCTCCAGCACGTCCTCTTCCATGTCATCGCACATGATCACCTCTGTCTCATCTTGCCAGACGCTGCAAAAAACAATGCCACCCGAGGGTGGCATTGGTCTTCAACCTGAAGGTCAGGCTGATTATGCGTAGACCGGGAAGCGGCGGCAGATGTCCAGCACCTTCTCGCGCACGGTCGCCAGCACTTCTTCGTTGTCGTGGCTGTCCAGCACGTCGCAGATCCAGTTGGCCAACTGGATGGACTCGGCTTCCTTGAAGCCGCGGCGGGTGATGGCCGGGGTGCCGATACGCACGCCGGAGGTCACGAACGGGGAACGCGGGTCGTTCGGTACGGAGTTCTTGTTGACGGTGATGTTGGCCTTGCCGAGGGCTGCGTCGGCATCTTTGCCGGTCAGCTCGCGACCGATCAGGTCAACCAGCATCAGATGGTTGTCGGTACCGCCGGAGACGATCTTGTAGCCGCGCTCGATAAAGGTCGCCGCCATGGCCTTGGCGTTCTTCACGACCTGGGCCTGGTAGGTCTTGAACTCGGGCTCCAGCGCTTCCTTGAAGGCCACAGCCTTGCCGGCGATGACGTGCATCAGCGGGCCGCCCTGACCACCCGGGAAAACGGCGGAGTTCAGCTTCTTGTACAGATCTTCGTCGTCGGCGGCGGAGAGGATCAGACCACCGCGCGGACCGGCCAGGGTCTTGTGAGTGGTGGAGGTGACCACGTGAGCATGGGGCACCGGGTTCGGGTAGACGCCGGCGGCAATCAGACCGGCCACGTGGGCCATGTCCACGAACAGGTAAGCACCGATCTTGTCGGCGATTTCGCGCATGCGGGCCCAGTCGACGATGCCGGAGTAGGCGGAGAAGCCGCCGATCATCATCTTCGGCTTGTGCTCAACGGCCAGGCGCTCCATCTCGTCGTAGTCGATCTTGCCGGACTCGTCGATGCCGTAGGGGATGATGTTGTACAGCTTGCCGGAGAAGTTGACGGGGGAGCCGTGGGTCAGGTGACCGCCGTGGGCCAGGTTCATGCCGAGCACGGTGTCGCCCGGTTGCAGCAGGGCCATGTAAACGGCGCTGTTGGCCTGAGAGCCGGAGTGCGGCTGCACGTTGGCGTAGGTGGCACCGAACAGCTCTTTGGCGCGCTCGATGGCCAGGGTTTCAACCACATCCACATACTCGCAACCGCCGTAGTAACGCTTGGCCGGGTAGCCTTCGGCGTACTTGTTGGTCAACTGGGAGCCCTGGGCTTCCATGACGCGGGGGCTGGTGTAGTTCTCGGACGCAATCAGCTCGATGTGCTCTTCCTGACGACGGGTCTCGTCTGTGATGGCCTGCCACAGCTCTGGATCATAGCCGGCGATGGTCATGTCACGTTTCAACATCCGTTTATCTCCTGAAAATCGTTTGCGCGATAGGTGAAGTGGGCCCGCGCATTGTAACGTGAGCTGGATCAAAGAGACAGTCCAACCACCCAAAAAATTGTTTATAAAATGTAAAATACGTCGCAAATTTCGAATCCCGCCCCCTGGCTTCGCTCATCCCCCCGACCTCCCCACACCCGCAATCCGGCTCCAGCCATCGTCTCCGCTTTCCGGGCAAGGCGATAGAAACCAGAGCCAGATCATGGATATAGCATTTACTAACAGATAACATCTTTAGGCCATGGGACATCTGCACGAGCGGGTGTCGCTCCCTGCCATCCCGGAACACAAGGGGAAACGCCATGATGGATCATCTGATGCTGTTCGTGATTGTCGCGGTCTTCGCTCTCTTCTACTGGGTCTACTACACCGCCAGCCGCAAGGGTGCCTGCACCGCCAACTGGGAGACACTTCCCACCCGGGAGCAGTACCTGGCGGCCCATCCCGGCGCCGCCGACGGGGATCTCATTTTCTGCATCCATTGCGGTCACCATCAGCAGCGGGAGGTCGGCCTGGTGCACCAGGTGGATTATCGCCGCCAGCACATCTGCCCCCGTTGCAAGCAGGCGCTCTATCGCGTCGAGGAGTAGGTCGGTCTCCTCGTCGCCCACGGTGATCCCGCAATAGCGCCCCCCTCTCCTGGCGCTATCCGGCCAAAAGACCCCATGAGTTTCCTTTATTTTTAAAGTCGTTAGAATCGGGGGCCATCAAGGCTCCCGATTGTCATCCACGGAGGAAAAATGCAGGAATTCATGGCGACCAGCGAACGCCGGGCCGAGCTTTACTGGTGGTTTTCCACCCTGTTTGCTGCCGAACTCAGTGATGCACAGATCGCTGAATACGACACCTATGACGTGCGTAGCTTCTTGAAGAGCCTCTCTACTCTCGACCCCATGCGCGAAGCCGTGGCCGAGCTCAACGACGCCATCGCCCGCCTGCTGGTGCGCCCCGAGCGCCAGACGGCGCTGGCCGCCGACTTCGCCGGCCTGTTCCTGAGCGCTCCCGGGCAGGGTGCCCTGCCCTACGAATCCCTCTACCGGGGCGAAGGCAAGCAGCTGATGCAGGCCCCCATGACCGAGATGCAGGCACGCCTCGCTCGCCTCGGCATCAATGTCAGCGACAAGTACAATGAGCCTGCCGATCATCTGGCCATCGAGCTGGATCTGATGGGCAGCCTCATCATCCGCGCCGCCGAGTCGACCACCGCCGACCAGCGCGAGGCGTGGCTTGGCGAGCAGGAGTCCCTGCTGCACGGTCACCTGCTGGGCTGGTTCGAGCGCTTCGAGCAGGCCTGCCGGGCCGCCGACACGTTTGGCTTCTACGGTGCCAGTGCCCGCCTGCTGGGGGTGTTCCTCAAGATGGACGCCAACTACCTCTCCCTGGTCAAACCGGCACCGTCCGCCGACTGAGCCCGGCATGAAGACAGCCCTGCTTCTTATCGCATGCTGGCTGCTGGCCCTGATCCCGCTGGATCAGGGTCTCACTCCCCTCGTGACGCTGCTGTTCAACCCGGACCGCGCGCTCTACGGCACCGCCCAGCTCACCGGCTTTACCGGCATCCTGCTGACCCTCTACCTCGCCAATCTCGGGGTGGAAGTGGTGCTGCGTCGCCGCTTCCAGATAGCGGGCATGCTGGCCCTGCTCGCCGCCTGGACAGATTTCATCAACAGCAGCGGCACCGAGAGCCACTGGCTGGTGCTCTACGCCATGGCGTTGCCGTTTCATCTGGTGGGCTGGCTGGTATTTGTTCGCGGGATCCAGGCGTTTGGCCGCCAGAAAGGCTGACATCTCGTTGATTTCACACCCTTCTCACACTTTCTTTCTCTCCTGACACTTCCTGCCATACTGACACAGTCGTCCAAATGACAAAGCAATCAATTCAGGAGCCTCCATGGAAAAAGTGCTACCCGAATCGGTTCCGACACGGCATTTGTCAGGCCCGCTCTCTCCCTACGAGTTGCAACAACTGTTCGCCCAGGCGCCCGTCGGGATTGGAGTCTTCGATCACGAATTCAGGTGCCGCGACGTCAACGGACGCTTTGCCGAACTGACCGGCCTCGCGCGGGCAGAGCACCCGGGCAAGACGCTGTTCGACATTGTCCCTGCCCAGACTCCCCAGCTGCTCCCGCTGTTTCAACAACTGCGACAAGGGGCCCCCCGATGCGCATTTGAGGTGGAGACGGTCGGTCTCTCCCGCGCGGCCTCCCCCGCACGCTGGCAAGTGAGCGTCAGCTCCGTGCTGGATGAGGACGGCTCCTTCAGCGGCATCTTCCTCGTGATGAGGGAATCCGCGCAGACAGGCCCCCACCTCGACGCACCCGCGTCACCCGGCCTGCAGGAGATGACCCACCGCCATGCACTGCGTCTCTATCAGGCCGAAGCCCGCTTGCAGCACCTCTCCTATTACGATCCCCTCACCGATCTCGGCAATCGCCATCTGCTGCAAGAGCGCCTCACCCTGGAGATAGAGACGGCCAGGGTGAACCACCACGTCCTGGCGCTGCTGTTCATCGATCTCGACGGCTTCAAGCTCATCAACGACAACCTGGGGCACAGTGCCGGCGATCTGCTGCTCAAGCTGTCGGCAGACCGCATTCGCCACTGTCTGCGCCCCGGAGACATCGCCATCCGGCTGGGGGCAGACGAATTTCTGGTGTTGCTGCCCGCCATCAGGGAGACCCAGGATCTGCTGGGTCTCATCGAGGGGTTGCAACGCAGGCTGCACGATCCCGCCGACATCGGCCAGGAGCGGGTGAGGCTCTCCGCCAGCATCGGCGTCTCCCTCTATCCGGAGCATGGCCAGACCCCGGACAGCCTCATCAGCGCGGCGGACAACGCCATGCATGAAGCCAAGCGCCGTGGCCGCAACGGCTATCTGTTCCACTCCCCCGACATCACGGCACAGACCAGGGAGCGGGTGCTGCTGGAGCAGGGACTGCTCAAGGCCATTGAGCAGCAACAGTTCCGCCTGCTCTACCAACCCATGACGGATCTGGCGGATGGTCATCTCAGCGGCCTGGAGGCCCTGATCCGCTGGCAGCATCCCAGCCTTGGCATGATATCCCCGGACCGTTTCATTCCGGTGGCAGAGGAGTGCGGTCTCATCGAACCGCTGGGCGAATGGGTGATGCGCACCGCCTGCCGGCAAGGGCAGCAGTGGCTGGCCGAAGAGCTCGCCGTGCCCAGGCTCTCGGTCAATGTGTCGGTCAGGGAGATGCGCTCCCACGACTACGTGGAGCGGGTGACAGCCATTCTGGCCGATACCTGTTTTCCTGCCGAGCGGCTGGAGATCGAGGTGACCGAGAGCATCATCCAGAGCGTGGATCACAGTCTGCGGCTCTTCACCCGCCTCAAGGCGCTGGGGGTACAGATCGCCATCGACGACTTCGGCACCGGTTTCTCTTCCCTGAGCCTGCTCAGGAGCCTGCCCATCGATCGCATCAAGATAGACAGGGCCTTCGTCCAGGCGTTGCCCGACGACAAGCACAGCCGCGAGCTGTGCCGTACCATAGTCCAGCTGGCCACCTCCCTCGGCATGGCCGTTACGGCGGAAGGGATAGAAACCCAGCCCCAGCGCCAGTTCCTGCAATCCCTGCGTTGCGAAGAGGGACAGGGCTACCTGTTCAGCCATCCCCTGCCAGAACCCAGCCTGCCTCCCCTGCTCCCCCTCCGCCATTGAGCCTTGGCCGCGCCACCACGAAAGCAAAGAAGGGAGCCCATGGCTCCCTTCTTTGCCCTCAACGTGTCCTCTCACCTGCTAACTTCGTCGCTATCCAAAAGTCTAATTGCCCTCGGGAACCAAAGGTATAAGTTGTTACTCAATCATTAAGAAAATGTATTCACAGGAGTGAGAGATGAGCGAGAGCAAGGTCTACCCGGTCAAGGCCCACATCGGCAACGGCGCCCTGCTGGACAAGGAAGGTTATGAAGCCATGTATCAAGCGTCGGTGCAGGATCCGGACGCCTTCTGGGGGGAGCAGGGCAAGATCCTTGACTGGATGACCCCCTACACCCGCGTCAAGAACACCTCCTACGATCCGGGCCACGTCTCCATCAAGTGGTATGAGGATGGTCTGCTCAACGTCTCGGCCAACTGCCTGGATCGTCATCTGAGCGAGCGCGGCGACAAGGTCGCCATCATCTGGGAAGGGGACAACCCAGCTGAAGATCGCAAGATCACCTATCGCGAACTGCACGCCGAAGTGTGCAAGTTTGCCAACGTGCTCAAAGCCCAGGGGGTCAAGCGTGGCCACATGGTCTGCCTTTATATGCCCATGGTGCCGGAGGCGGCCATCGCCATGCTGGCCTGTACCCGCATCGGGGCCGTGCACAGCATCGTCTTCGGCGGCTTCTCGCCGGAGGCGCTCTCGGGCCGCATCATCGACTCCGGCGCCTCCGTCGTCATCACCGCCGATGAGGGGTTGCGAGGCGGTCGCCCCATCCCCCTCAAGAAGAACGTGGATGAGGCCCTTACCCACCCGGATACCAAGGTCAGCAAGGTGATCGTCCTCAAGCGCACCGGTGGCAACGTGGCCTGGCACGAGCACAGAGACATCTGGTGGCATGATGCGGTCAACGCCGCCAGCCCGGATTGTCCGCCCGAAGCCATGGGCGCCGAAGATCCCCTGTTCGTGCTCTACACCTCCGGCTCCACCGGCAAACCCAAGGGTGTGCTGCACACCACGGGCGGCTATCTGGTCTATGCCGCCCTCACCTTCAAATACGTGTTCGACTACCACGAAGAGGACATCTACTGGTGTACCGCCGATGTGGGCTGGGTCACCGGTCACTCCTATCTGGTCTACGGGCCGCTGGCCAACGGCGCCACCACCGTCATGTTCGAAGGGGTGCCCAACTACCCGGCTACCAACCGCATGAGCCAGGTGGTGGACAAACACCAGGTCACCATCCTCTATACCGCCCCCACCGCCATTCGCGCACTGATGGCCAAGGGCAAGGAGGCTGTCGAAGGCACTTCCCGCACCAGCTTGCGCATCATGGGGTCGGTGGGTGAACCCATCAACCCGGAAGCCTGGGAGTGGTACTACCGCACCATCGGCGACGAGCGCTGCCCCATCGTCGACACCTGGTGGCAGACCGAGACCGGCGGCATCCTCATCACTCCGCTGCCCGGCGTCACCGCGCTCAAGCCCGGCTCGGCCACTCGTCCCTTCTTCGGAGTACAGCCTGCTCTGGTGGACAACCTGGGTGAGCCGCTGGAAGGCGCCACCGAGGGCAACCTGGTGATCACCGACTCCTGGCCCGGCCAGATGCGTACCGTGTTCGGCGATCACGAGCGCTTCGAGCAGACCTACTTCTCCACCTTCCCGGGTCGCTACTTCACCGGCGACGGTGCCCGTCGCGACGAGGACGGCTACTACTGGATCACCGGCCGGGTGGATGATGTACTCAACGTCTCCGGCCACCGCATGGGTACCGCCGAAATCGAGTCCGCTCTGGTGGCCCATCCGAAAATCGCCGAAGCGGCGGTGGTGGGCGTTCCCCACGAGATCAAGGGACAGGGCATCTACGCCTATGTCACCCTGATCGCCGGGGAGGAGCCGAGCCGCGAGCTGCACAAGGAAGTGAAGGAGTGGGTGCGCAAGGAGATTGGCGCCATCGCGACCCCGGACGTGATCCACTGGGCCGAGGGGCTGCCCAAGACCCGTTCCGGCAAGATCATGCGGCGTATCTTGCGCAAGATCGCCACCGGCGAAACCGACAGCCTGGGGGATATCTCCACCCTGGCGGATCCGGGGGTCGTGGACAAGCTGATCCGCGAGAAGTCGGAAGCGGCGTGAGTCTCTTCCCCACGTCAACAGAGCCGGCCACGTGCCGGCTTTGTTGTCTTCGGGATCCGGACAGAGCAGAGTTCGGTGGCAGGCAGGGCTTGCGGGCAAACCAGGCCAATAAATAGCCAGATGTAGAGATTAGACCAGTAAAATGCTGCTAATTTTCACGAAATCAATATAATTGCGAAATCTGTGTGTCAGGGCACACCGATTTGTGCAAAAATTGGCTAGATTTTTGGTAGTCCAAAGATAGCTGATAGATAGCAGCATAATCATCGAGGATGTACTCAATATGTCGCAACATCACCGAATCCTCCTGCTTAACGGCCCCAATCTGAATCTGCTGGGCAAGCGGGAACCGGGAATCTACGGCAGCAAGACGCTCGATGAGATCGTCGCCGATCTGACGCGCAGCGCCAGCGAACTCGGTGTGACCCTGGAACATCTGCAATCCAATGCCGAGCACGAGCTGATCGGCCGCATCCATCAGGCCATGGGCCAGGTGGATTTCATCATCATCAATCCCGCCGCCTTCACCCATACCAGCGTTGCCCTGCGCGATGCCCTGCTGGGTGTGGCCATCCCCTTTATCGAGGTTCACCTGTCAAACGTTCATGCCAGGGAGCCCTTCCGTCATCACTCCTATCTGTCTGATGTCGCCAAGGGGGTGATCTGCGGGTTGGGTGCCGATGGTTACCAATTCGCTTTAACCGCGGCCGTGCATCAGTTGCGCGCGGCTTGATAATCACTGATCAGATAAAGAAGAAAGAGAATGCTAATGGATATCCGCAAAATCAAGAAGCTGATTGAACTGGTTGAAGAGTCCGGCATCGCCGAGCTGGAAATCTCCGAAGGGGAAGAGTCCGTTCGCATCAGCCGTAATTTCTCCGGCCAGGTTAGCGTTGCCCCGCAGATGATCATGCCCCAGGCCGCGGCTCAGGTTGCCGCACCGGTTGCCGCTGCTCCGGCAGCCGCCGCTGCACCTGCTGCCGATGCCGCCCCGAGCGGTCATCTGATGCGCTCCCCCATGGTGGGCTCCTTCTACCGCTCCTCCAGCCCGGAAGCCAAGCCGTTCGTGGAAGTCGGTCAGCACGTCAATGTCGGCGACACCCTTTGCATCGTCGAAGCCATGAAAATGATGAACCAAATCGAGTCTGACAAGGTCGGCGTGATCAAAGCAATCCTGGTTGAAAATGGTCAGGCCGTCGAGTTTGACGAGCCGCTGTTCATCATCGAATAAGGGAAAATGCCACCCATGTTGGACAAAGTAGTCATCGCCAACCGCGGTGAAATTGCCCTGCGGATCCTGCGCGCCTGCAAAGAGCTCGGGATCAAGACAGTGGCCGTTCACTCCACTGCCGATCGGGAGCTCAAGCATGTGCTCCTGGCGGACGAAACCATCTGCATCGGCAAGCCTGCCAGCGGTGAGTCCTACCTAAATGTGCCGGCCATCATCGCCGCCGCCGAGGTGACCGGTGCCGTCGCCATCCACCCGGGCTACGGCTTCCTCTCCGAGAATGCCGACTTCGCCGAAGTGGTCGAGAAATCCGGCTTCATCTTCATCGGCCCGCGCGCCGAGACCATTCGCCTGATGGGTGACAAGGTCTCCGCCATCGAGGCGATGAAGAAGGCGGGCGTGCCCTGCGTACCCGGCTCCGACGGCCCGGTGGACAACGATGCCAAGCGCAACGCCGCCATCGCCAAGCGGATCGGGTATCCGGTGATCATCAAGGCCGCCGGTGGCGGTGGTGGTCGCGGCATGCGCGTGGTGCGCAACGAGGCCGAACTGGCCTCCGCCATCGCGCTGACCAAATCCGAAGCGGGCCAGTTCTTCAAGAACGACATGGTCTACATGGAGAAGTACCTGGAGAACCCGCGCCACATCGAGATCCAGGTGCTGGCTGACGGTCAGGGTACCGCCCTCTATCTGGGTGAGCGGGACTGCTCCATGCAGCGCCGTCACCAGAAGGTCGTGGAAGAGGCGCCGGCCCCCGGCATCACCGACGAGATGCGCAAGTTCATCGGTGAGCGCTGTGTGCGCGCCTGTCTCGAGATCGGCTACCGCGGTGCGGGTACCTTCGAGTTCCTGTACGAGAACGGCGAGTTCTATTTCATCGAGATGAACACCCGTATCCAGGTGGAGCATCCGGTCACCGAGATGGTCACCGGCGTCGACCTCATCAAGGAGCAGCTGCGCATTGCCGCCGGTCAGCCCCTGTCGATCACCCAGCAGGACATCCGCATCCGTGGCCACGCCATCGAGTGCCGGATCAATGCCGAAGATCCGGCCACCTTCCTGCCCTCTCCCGGTCTCATCCAGCGCTTCCACGCGCCGGGCGGCCTGGGCGTGCGCTGGGAATCCCACATCTATGCGGGTTACAAGGTCCCCCCCTACTACGACTCCATGATCGGCAAGCTGATCTGCTACGGGGAGAACCGCGACGTGGCCATCGCCCGCATGCGCCACTCCCTCGACGAGCTGGTGGTGGAAGGGATCAAGACCAACATCGCCCTGCAAAAAGAGATCATGAAGGACGAAAACTTCCAGCACGGTGGCACCAACATCCACTACCTGCACAAGAAGTTGGGTCTGTAATGGCTTGAGGCCCGACCCATTGAGCACGGTGGCAGCACAGAACAGCCACCACCTGCACAAGAAGTCGGGTCTGTAATGGCTTGAGGCCCGACCCATTGAGCAATGGTGGCCGCATGAGCAGCCACTCCCAGCACAAGAAGTCGGGTCTGCAAAGACCCCTTTCATCGGGATATTGCGCGATCCACCCGGATCGCCAACGTAAAAAAGGGCCATGGCGACATGGCCCTTTTTTGTTATTCTTGCGCCCCGCTCACTCGTCGGAGGCCACAGTGAACCGTTTCGCACTCGCCCGTCGGGAAGCAGCCTTCTGCCTGCTGCTGACCCTGCTCTACTTTGTCGCCTGGTATGGCTCGGCTTATTTCATACCCGAGGATCTCGAGCTGTGGGAGCTGCCCCTCTGGTTCCTGCTCAGTTGCATCCTGATGCCCCTGCTGTTCATCGGCCTCTGCGCCCTCATGGTGGATCGCCTGTTCGTCGATATTCCCCTGGATAGCGAGGTACCGCCCCATGAATCTTGAGCTGATGCTGCCGCTCTGCATCTATCTTGTGCTGGTACTGGGGGTCGGTTTCTGGGCCAGTCGCCACCGGACCGGCGGCAACTTCATGCAGGAGTACTTCATCGGCAACCGCAGCATGGGGGGGCTGGTGCTGGCCATGACCCTGGTGGCCACTTATACCTCTGCATCGTCCTTCATCGGCGGGCCGGGGGCCGCCTACAAGGTCGGCCTCGGCTGGGTGCTACTGGCGATGATCCAGCTGCCCACTGTCTGGCTCACCCTGGGGGTGCTTGGCAAGAAGTTCGCCATCATCGCCCGCCGGGTCAATGCGGTGACCATCAACGACATGCTGTGGGCCCGCTACCAGAGCAGGGCGGTGGTCGTGCTGGGTTCAGTCACCATCATCCTCGCCTTCATCGCCACCATGGTGGTGCAGTTCATCGGCGGCGCCCGCCTCCTGGAAACGGCGACCGGCCTCAGCTATCAGCAGGGGCTCTTCCTGTTTGCCAGTTGCGTGCTGCTCTACACGGTGATCGGCGGCTTTCGCGCCGTGGTGATGACGGATGCCCTGCAGGGCATTGTGATGCTCATCGGCACTGGCGCCCTGCTGGCGGGCATCCTCATCGCCGGTGGCGGGTTGCCGAATCTTGTCCACCAGCTCAAGGAGATAGATCCCAAGCTGGTGAGCCCCCAGGGGGCCGGCGACATGCTGACCCAGCCCTTCATGCTGAGCTTCTGGGTGCTGGTCTGCATCGGGGTGGTGGGCTTGCCCCACTCGGCGCTGCGCTGCTTTGGCTACCGGGACAGCAAGGCGCTGCACCGGGGCATCCTCATCGGCACCATCGTCTGCGCCCTGCTGATGTTCGGCATGCACCTGGCCGGGGCACTGGGCCGCGCCATCCTGCCCGGCATGGACAGCCCTGACAAGATCATGCCCTCCCTGATGATGGAGGTGCTCCCCCCCTGGC
This sequence comes from Aeromonas sp. QDB63, assembly GCF_027707425.1. NCBI lineage: Bacteria > Pseudomonadati > Pseudomonadota > Gammaproteobacteria > Aeromonadales > Aeromonadaceae > Aeromonas > Aeromonas sp. QDB63. Next base: position 19,449 of record NZ_JAPCIS010000022.1, on the reverse strand, counting down.
TGGCCGGGGTCTTCCTGGCGGCCCCCATGGCGGCCATCATGTCCACTATCGACTCCCAGCTGATCCAGGCCTCCGCCACCCTGGTGAAAGATCTCTACCTCAATTACCTCAATCCCAGGCAGGAGAAGCTGGAGGTCCGGGTGCCGCGCCTCTCCCTGCTCTGCACCCTGATCCTGGGTACCCTGGTACTGCTGGCGGCGCTCCAGCCCCCCGAGATGATCATCTGGCTCAACCTGCTCGCCTTCGGCGGCCTGCAGGCGGTCTTCCTCTGGCCCCTGGTGCTCGGCCTCTACTGGTCCAGGGCCAACGGCCCGGGAGCCCTGGCCAGCATGGTCTGCGGCATCCTCTGTTACGGCACCTTGAGCCAGTGGGGGATCAAGCTGGCCGGTCTGCACGCCATCGTCCCGAGCCTGGCCCTTGGCCTGGCGGCCTTTGTCCTGGTCAGCCTGCTCACTCCTGCCCCGGATCAGCGTGTCCGTCGATTGTTTGATCAAAATTAAGAAAAGGATCAATAAAGGAAGGCTCGCCTATTCCCAAATGGGGGCTCACGGGTAAAATGTGCGCCACGTCACAAATACCGTGCCCCCATGCCAGTCCAGAACGCCAGAAAGATCCTGACCCAGTCCCTGCAGCGCCTCGGCTATGCCCTGTTGCTGCCCGTCTCCATCCTGCCCCTGGCCGCCCTGCTCCACCGGCTCGGCCAACCGGACGTGCTGGATCTCGCCGTGCTCTCCCTCGCCGGTCGCGCCCTCTTCAGCCAGATGCCGCTCATCTATGCGGTGGCCATCGCCTTCGGGTTGAGTCGCCAGGGGCAAGGAGCCGAGGCGCTCGCCGGTGCGGTCAACTTCCTGCTGCTGAGCTCGGCGCTGGGCACCCTGGTGCCCGGGCTGCATGCGGACATGATCTGCGGCCTGCTGGCCGGGCTCGTCACCGCCATGGTCTGCTCCCGGGCCCGCACTCTGCGGCTGCCGGGCTGGTTGCGCCCCCTGCAGGAAGATCTGCCGGGCATGTTGCTCTCGGCGCTGGCCTGCCTGCTGCTGGTGCTCCCCCTCTCCATCCTCTGGCCGCTGCTGGAACAGGGGCTCACCCTGCTCGCCTCCGATCTGCTCACCACGCCCTTTGGCGCCTTCTGCTACGGCGTGCTGAACCGACTGCTGATCCCCCTCGGCCTGCACCAGGTGCTGGGCAGCCTCATCGGGCTCGGGGAGAGCAATCTGCAAGCCCTCTCGACCGCCCAGCCGCTTCATGAAGGCTATGTGGCCGGGCTCTATCCGGTCATCATGTTCGGCCTGCCCGGTGCCTGTTTTGCCATCTGGATCCATCGCCAGCGGATGCAGCAACTGCCCCAGGGGGGGCTGCTGCTCACCTTGGCGCTCACCTCGGCACTGGTGGGCATCACGGAGCCCATCGAGTTCCTGTTTGCCTTCACCGCACCCTGGCTGTTTCTGGCCCATGCCCTGCTGACCGGGCTGTCGCTGGCCATCTGCAGCGGGCTCGACATCCAGGTGGGCAGCTACTTTTCCGCCGGATTGCTGGATCTGGTGCTGAGCTACCACGCCGGTCTGCACAGCTTCTGGCTCATCCCCCTGGGCATCCTCTTCTTCGTCGTCTATGCCCTGCTCTTCTCCCGGCTGCTGGAATACGCTCCCCTCAGTCTGCCGGGCAAGCCCATCGCCGAGGATCTCTCCCGGCTCGCGACCGTGGCCCCCACCGATCCCCAGATGCTGGCTATCCAGTACCTCAAGATGCTGGGGGGCATGGACAACCTGCAGGCCATGAGCGTCTGCCTGACCCGCCTCAGCCTGCGGGTTCGCGACATGGCCCTGGTGGATCAATCCTGCCTGGCCAGACTGGGCTGCCTCTCCTGGGTCGTGCTCAACGAACATCAGCTGGTGCTGGTGCTCGGCCCCCATGCCGGCCTCATCGAAGGGCAGATCCGCATGCTGGCGGAACGCCAGTCGGTCCCGCTCGGTCTCGAACCGGCCCAGGCTCCCCTTGGCCAGCACCAGTGATCAGGCGAAGGGAAGACGTTCGGCCACGAAGTCCATCAGGCTGCGAAGGGCGGGGGCCAGGTGTTCCCGGCTCGGGTAGATGAGATAGAAGGGGTTCACCGGGACCAGGAGATCCGGCAGCACCTTGAGCAGTCGCCCCGCCGCCAGATCGTCGCCGCAGACATGGGCCGGCAGCAGGGCAATCCCCCCGTCATGGAGTGCCAGCTCCCGCAGCGCCAACAGGCTGTTGCTCTGGCAGGCCCCGCGAGGGCGCCAGCCCCCCTCCTGCAATGGCCACACCGGCAAGGAGCCATGTACCAGGCAGGCGTGTCCGGCCAGCTCCGAGAGTTGGAGCGGCGTCCCGTTGGCCGCCAGGTAACCGGGAGATGCCACCAGATGGCGCGCCACCTGGCCGATGCGCCGGCAGATGAGGCTGGAATCTTTCAGCGGCGCCGCCCGCAGCGCCAGATCGTAACCTTCCCCCACCAGATCCAGCTGTTCATCGCAAAGGGTCAGCTCCAGCACCACCTCGGGGTAGAGGGCGCGAAATTCGGCCAGTATCCGACCAAGCAGCAAGGTTCCCGTGGCTTCGGGAGCAGTGATCCGCACCCGCCCTCCAGGAGCCGCGCGCAACCGCGCCATCGCCAGATTGGCGCTGCGCGCCAGTGCCAGCAGCTCCTGACAATGGGCCACATAGACCTCCCCCTGGGGCGTCAGACTGAGCCTGCGGGTGGTGCGTTGCAGCAACCTCACCCCGAGCCGGGATTCGAGGCGCGAGATCTTCTGGCTCACCGAGGACTTGGGCATGCCGAGCACCTCGGCCGCCCCGGTGAAGCTCCCCTGCTCCACCACGGTGGCGAACAGCCCCATCAACTCCAGTTCGACATTGTTCATATATTCAAACAGTCTTTACCAATTACCCATCTTAATCTTGATAATCATCCAGACTAGAGTGAGTGGCAATCCCGAACACTGCTATTTGAAAGGAAAAGCCATGAAAGCCATCGCCCTGACTCACTATCTGCCAAGCAACCACCCCCACTGCTTCATCGAGAGCGATCTGCCCGATCCGACACCGGGCCCGCGGGATCTGCTGGTACGGGTCAACGCCACCTCCATCAATCCGGTCGACACCAAGGTACGCGCCCCCAAGGACAAGGTCGAAAACAGCCCCCGCGTGCTGGGCTGGGACGCCGTGGGCGAAGTGATCGCCGTCGGTAGCGACGTCACCCTGTTCAAGGCCGGTGACAGGGTCTGGTATGCCGGCGACATCAGCCGCCCGGGCAGCAACAGCGCCCTGCAACTGGTGGATGAGCGCATTGCCGCCATCGCCCCAGTCACCCTGACCGATCTGGAAGCCGCCGCCCTGCCGCTCACCGCCATCACCGCCTGGGAAACCCTGTTCGAGCGCATGAGCCTTACCCGAGAAAGCACCGGGCGACTGCTGATCATCGGGGGCGCCGGCGGGGTCGGTTCCATCGCCATCCAGCTCGCCCGCCAGCTCACCGGCATGGAGGTGATCGCCACCGCGTCGCGCCCAGAAACCCGGGAATGGTGCCTGGACATGGGAGCCCACCAGGTGGTGAGCCATCACCATCTGCAGGCGGAGCTCAAGGCACTCGGCATCAGCGAGGTGGATGCCATCTTCTGCACCAACGCCACCGAGCAGCACTGGAACACCATGGCCAGCCTCATCCGTCCGTTTGGTCACATCTGCACCATCGCCGAGTCCAGTGAACCCTGGGATCTGGGTCTGCTCAAACCAAAGAGCGTCACCTTCAGCCAGGAGTTCATGTTTACCCGCTCCCTGTTCCAGACCCCGGACATGATCGAGCAGCACAACCTGCTCGGCCGGGTCGCGGCCCTGATCGATGAAGGGGTGCTCAAGACCACCCTCAGCAAGGTGGTGCCCGAACTGACGCCCCTCACCCTGGCCCGGGCTCATGCCGAGCTGGAAGCGGGTCGCATGGTGGGCAAGCTGGTGATCGACATGAGCGGCTTCCATCGCTGAGGCACAGCCCAAGCGGGCCTTACCGTCCAGCCTATTCCCTTGTAGGTAAATAAATGCACCATCATGGGGTGAAATCACCAGTGACAAGCCCCAAGAGTGCACAGCCCCGCAGGTGACCTTTGTCCCTGACGGGGCATCTCCCCCGAAAAAACCATAAAAAAGAGGCCATCCCGTCGGGATGGCCCTAAAAACCTGAACGTTGGGGTAACAATCACACACATATCCTTATGCAGGACATCTGTAACTTTGCAGATAGCGTGCCAATCTCTGCTTTTCCCTCCCAATTAACCGCTTTTCAGCGCACCGGCATAAAAAAAGCCACCCGAAGGTGGCTGAAAAAAGATGACGGAACTTCATAGAGCAAAGCATTCAGCGGGAACAAGTTGCTTCCCGTCACCCATGAAGGAATACATTAACCGTGCCAACTTGGCAGAGTTACCTCCCTTCCCCATGAGGCCATGGTCAAACCACGACAGCACGGGCCCATGATGATAGAATCCCGCGGTTTCACATTTATGAAGAGCCGACGCCATGCCCTGGATACAAATTCGAATCAACGCCACTGCCAAGACCGCAGACAAGGTGAGCAACATGCTGCTGGGGCGTGGGGCCCAGGCGGTGACCTTTATGGATGCCAAGGATGTGCCCGTCTATGAGCCCATGCCCGGTGAAACCCCGCTCTGGGGCGAGACCGAAGTAATGGGACTGTTCGACGCCGAAACCGATCCGGCTCCCACCATCGCCTTCTTCCAGCAGATCTTCGGTGAAGACGTGGGCTACAAGGTGGAGCTGCTGGAAGACAAGGACTGGGTGCGCGAGTGGATGGATCACTTCCACCCCATGCAGTTCGGCGAGCGGCTCTGGATCTGCCCGAGCTGGCGCGACGTGCCGAACCCCGATGCGGTCAACGTCATGCTGGACCCGGGCCTGGCCTTTGGCACCGGTACCCACCCCACCACGGCACTCTGCCTGCAGTGGCTGGACGGGCTGGATCTGGCCGGCAAAACCGTGGTCGACTTTGGTTGCGGCTCAGGCATCCTCGGCATCGCCGCCCTGAAACTGGGGGCCGCCCGGGTCATCGGCATCGACATCGATCCTCAGGCCATCCAGGCCAGCCGTGACAACGCCGAGCGAAATGGCGTTGCCGACCAGATCGAACTCTACCTGCCGGCGGATCAGCCTCAAGACGTCGAAGCGGACGTGGTGGTCGCCAACATCCTGGCCGGCCCGCTGCGGGAACTGGCGCCGCTTATCGCCGGCCACGGCAAGGCGGGCAGCCTGATGGCCCTCTCCGGCGTGCTGGAAAGCCAGGCGCCAGAGCTGGAGACCATCTATGGCCAGTGGTTCGAGATGGACCCGACCGCCGTGAAAGAGGAGTGGTGCCGCCTCTCCGGCCGCAAACTGGGCTGATAAACAACAAGCCACGGCAGTTGCCAACCCATCAGCCGCACACTCGGCTGATAAACAACAAGCCACGGCAGTTGCCAACCCATCAG
>NZ_JAPCIS010000022.1:0-13854 GCF_027707425.1 Aeromonas sp. QDB63 | reverse complement strand
CTGCCAACCCATCAGCCGCACACTCGGCTGATAAACAACAAGCCACGGCAGTTGCCAACCCATCAGCCGCACACTCGGCTGACAAGCAACAGGCCACAGCGGCAACACTTAGGTCGCTGAACGACAAGGGCACCCCAGGGTGCCCTTGTCGTTTCCGGACGCCCATTCTCCTTCTGCCCACTCTGGGGAGAGCCTCACGCTTCTCTGCCCCCCGATGGCTTATCCTCTCTTCCTCCACCCCATCGAGGCCCAGTCATGACCGAATACGAGAAGATGATCGCCAGCCAGCCCTACAACTGCATGGCGCCAGAGCTGGATCTGTTGCGCCGGGAGACGGCCCGCCTGTACCGCCGCTTCAATCGCAGCGACGAGGAGGATGAACAGCTGGCGCTGCTGCAGCAGATCGTCGGCGAGCTGGCACAGGGTGCCTTCATCTGCCCGCCCCTCTACTGCACCTATGGCCGCCACATCCACCTTGGCAAGGGTAGCTACATCAACATGGGGGCCACCCTGCTGGACAATGCCCCCATTCACATCGGTGCCGAGGTGATGATTGGGCCGAACGTGCAGATCTACACCGCCGCCCATGCGCTGGACGCCGATGAGCGTATTCAGGGGGTTGAGACGGCGCTGCCGGTCACCATCGAAGACAGGGTCTGGATTGGCGGCGGCGCCATCCTGCTTCCCGGCGTCACCATAGGGCGGGAAGCTGTCGTGGGTGCGGGCTCGGTCGTGACCAGAGATGTACCGGCCGGTGCCAGGGTGGCAGGCAACCCGGCACGGCTGCTGCCAGTCAAAAGTTGAGCGGAAGGCCCGAGGCTCGCTCAGGCGCTTTCCAGCAAGCGGTCGATACAGTGCACCACCTGCATGCTGGCGTTTTCCATGGTCTTGAGCTGCTCGACCATCCCTTTGATATCGCCCTGCTCGCGCGCGTGCAGGGCGGCCTTGCCGCTCTCGTGGACCCGCTTGTGGGGCCCGTCCAGTTCACGAAAGCCCGGCTTGTGGGCGAAGAGCTCGGCACCCTGCCCCTCTAAATACCATTTGCCCAGCCTACACTGAGCGTGGTCGCTCACCGGCTCGTGAAAATGCTGCTGATCGATGAGCCGATAGATGGTGTTCTTCCAGACGGCGTGATCCAGCTTGGTGGTATTGAGGAAGGAGGTGGAGGCCGCACTGTGGATCACCTGCTGCATCCGGCCTGATTGTGCCAGCACCTGGGTCACCACCACATCGATCTGGGAGGAGGAGGTCGCCACCTCGGCGGCACTGGCCTGGTTGTCATCGATGATGGACTTGATCTCCTGCGCCTGTGCCACTATCTGCCTGACCAGCACCTCGATCTGGCTGCTGGCTTCATGAGCCTTGCTCGCCAGCTGACGCACCTCATCGGCGACCACGGCGAATCCTCGACCAGCTTCACCGGCCCTGGCCGCCTCGATGGCCGCATTGAGTGCCAGCAGGTTGGTCTGATCCGAAATGCCCTGGATGGCGGTCACGAACTGGTTGATGGCGGATGTGCTGGCATCGAGCTGATGGACGGCTGCGAGGCTGCGAGCCGCCTCATCCGTGATGGCATGGGCACGATTGGAAAGACGGGTGATGGCGCCCCGGGTCTGGGCAAAGAGCTGATCCAGCTCGCAGAGCGCTCCCTTTTCCGCCATCAGGTGCTCGGCACTGCCAGCCAGCGCTTCCCGCACGCTCTGCAGCATCTCGCCTCCCTGGTTCTGGCAGGAGATCACCTGATTGAAGAGATCGCCACGCTCCCGGCTGGTGCGCTGCATGTGCTCGTATTCACCGATGGTGGCACGCAATTCGGCCAGCTCGCTCTGGTGCTGCTGCTCTTTGAGAAGCATCGCCTCCCTGAGCTGTTGATTCTCTTTTTCAAGCTTGCGGTTGAACCACATATGGCCTCCGGATGGCAAAGGTGCGGGCAGTCGACGTCAAAGGGAAGCCTCTGGCTCTCTTGTCTCTGCCGATGCTGGCGGATCCCGGGCCGGATTTCACCTGCAAATGCAGGATATTTGACCCTGATCCTGATTCCAATCGAGGCCACATCAATGACTGTGCAAAAGATCGCCGAAAAGAGGCCGGGTGAGGTAGAGAAGAGGCAGAGGAGAAAGAACGCTGACGTGCCGATCCCGCAAAAAATGAAGCCCAATGTCATCAAGACGTTGGGCTCTAAAAAGGTGCTACGGAATTGCGACTCTCATCGCAGAAAATTAGAAGGGGTCACCTTCTAAACTGGCAGTGGGATAATAACGTGGCGCAAACGTTTTACATAGCGTAATAAACCAGGAGTGAGAAGAATCTCTCACAATTCAAAAAATGTCCGGCCAACCCCCTTCTCCCCTCTTGGCAAGTGCGCATTTATCAGTACAGCCTGAGGGCTTTGTCAGAAAACAAAAAAGCCCTGAATAATCAGGGCTTTTGGCGTTCTGTGCTTCAGAAGCTGCGCACGAAGTCCTGAATGGGCAACTCGCGCAGCTTTCGGGCCTCCAGCATGGGGGTGCCAAGGTAGAGGAAGCCCACCAGTTGATCCTCCGGTGCCAGCCCCAGTGCACCATGGATCTGCTCGTCGAAGATGAACCAGCCGGAGCGCCAGATGCCGTTGAAGCCCTGGGCCTGGGCCGCCATCTGCATCGCCATCAGGGCACAACCGGCAGAGAGCTCCTGCTCCAGTTTCGGTACCTTGGGGTGCGCCTGATAACGGGTCGCCACCGCGATCACCAGGGGAGCACGCAGTGGCGCGGCGCGGCACTTCTCGACACTGTCCGCATCCTCGCCACGGGCATGGGCGGCATCGGCCAGCAATGTCCCCAGACGCTCACGCCCCTCCCCTTCAAACAGGATGAACTGCCAGGGGGTCAGAGTGCCGTGATCCGGCGCCCGCAGCCCGGCCTTGAGGATATTGTCGAGCACTTCGCCACTCGGGGCAGGCTCGGCCAGACGACCACAGGAGTGGCGATTGAGTAACAGATGGAGGGCATCCATGGGGCAGTTCCTTGTCAAAGGCGATGATGGCGCTACCTTAGCACAGCACCGGATGAAGAAAACCCCTGAGGTTCAGGGGTTTGTCAGGATACGAAAGGGCCGGGAGGCTAGATGACGGCAGCCAGCTCCGCCCCTTGCCGGATGGCGCGTTTGGCATCCAGCTCGGCGGCCACGTCGGCACCGCCGATGATGTGCACAGGCTTGCCAGCGGCCTGCAGACCGGCCTGCAACTCCTTGAGGGGCTCCTGTCCGGCACAGATGATCACCTGATCCACCGGCAGGCACTGCTGCTGGTCGCCCACCTGGATGTGAAGCCCGGCATCGTCGATACGCAGGTACTGGACGCCGGAGAGCATCTGCACCTTGCGATTCTTGAGCACGGTGCGATGGATCCAGCCGGTGGTCTTGCCAAGGCCGTCGCCCACCTTGCTCTCCTTGCGCTGGAGCAACCAGATCTGGCGCTCGGGGGCATCGATTTCGGGGGTAGTCAGGCCGCCGCGCTCGCCGAGCTGCTTGTCGATGCCCCACTCCTTGAGCCAGTGATCGCGATGGCTTTCAGCATCCGGCGCTCCTCTCTTCTCCACCAGGTATTCGGCCACGTCAAAGCCGATGCCGCCGGCGCCGATCACCGCCACCTTCTCGCCCACCGGCTTGTGATCCCGCAAGACATCGAGGTAGCTCATCACCTTGGCATGCTCGATGCCCGGAATGTTGGGAGTGCGCGGGCGGATGCCGGTGGCGAGGATCACCTCGTCAAAACCGCCGCCCAGCAGGCTCTCGGCACTCTGGCGCTGGCCCAGATAGAGCTCGACGCCACATTTCTCCAGCCGTTTGGCGAAGTAGCGCAGGGTCTCGTGAAACTCCTCCTTGCCCGGGATCTGCTTGGCAAAGTTGAACTGGCCGCCGATTTCGCTCGCCTGATCGAACAGGCTCACCTGATGGCCCCGCTCGGCGGCATAGCAGGCAAACGCCAGCCCGGCAGGACCCGCCCCCACCACCGCCAGCTTCTTGGGCTGGGGCACCCGGCCAAACGTCAACTCGGTCTCGAAGCAGGCACGGGGATTGACCAGGCAGGAGGCACGCTTTTGCTTGAACACGTGGTCGAGGCAGGCCTGGTTGCAGGCGATGCAGGTGTTGATCTCGTCCGCCCTGTCTTCAGCCGCCTTGATGACGAATTCGGGGTCCGCCAGGAAGGGTCGCGCCATGGAGACCATGTCCGCCTCCCCCCCCGCCAGGATGCGCTCCGCCACCTCAGGGGTGTTGATGCGGTTGGTGGTGATGAGGGGCACCTTGAGGTGCTTTTTCAGCTCGGCGGTCACCCAGCTGAAGGCACCGCGCGGCACGCTGGTGGCGATGGTGGGAATGCGCGCCTCGTGCCAGCCGATACCGGTGTTGATGAGGGTCACCCCCACCTGCTCCAGTGCCCGGCCAAGGGCGATCACTTCCTCAAGGGAGGAGCCCTGCTCCACCAGATCCAGCATGGAGAGGCGGAAGATGATGATGAAATCCGTGCCCACCCGCTCACGGATGGCGCGGACAATCTCCACCGGGAAGCGCATGCGGTTTTCGCTGCTGCCGCCCCAGCCATCGGTGCGCTTGTTGGTGCGCTCGCAGATGAACTGGTTGATGAGATAGCCTTCCGAGCCCATCACCTCGACCCCGTCATAACCGGCCGCCTTGGCCAGCGCCGCAGTGGCGGCGAAGTCGCGAATGGTGCCGCGGATCTGCCGCTCGCTCATGGTCCGCGGCTTGAACGGGGAGATGGGAGCCTTGAGGGCGCTCGGCGCCAGGCTGAACGGATGGTAGGCGTAGCGGCCCGCATGAAGGATCTGCAGCGCTATCTTGCCCCCTTCCCGGTGCACTGCCTCGGTCACCTTGCGGTGTTTGGCTACCTGCCAGGGAAAGCTCAGCTGGGAGCCGTGGGGCACCAGCCGCCCCCGCAAATTGGGGGCGATGCCGCCGGTCACGATGAGACCGACCCCGCCACGGGCCCGCTCACCATAGAAGGCGGCCAGCTTGTCAAAGCCCCCCTTTTCCTCCTCGAGGCCGGTGTGCATGGACCCCATCAGTACGCGGTTGCGCAACTGGGTAAAACCCAGATCGAGGGGGGTCAGCAGCGTGGGATAACGGCTCATGATGCACTCCTTGTCGAGGTCGATGTGCACGGGGTCATGCTCCAGCCTTCCTGGCTGCCTCGGGTGACGGGCAGTAAAAAGAAGGGGTAGGTGGAGGTGGGGCCGGCTCATCGGGCCTTTCAGTTAATTTTTTGTTATCAAACTGGAGCTAGAGTAAAGAATCGAAAACTCTTTTTCAAACAAATGTTTGGACATTTTTTCAGCGAACAGCCGTGTTCCGAAGTGGCGGGGGGCAGTCGACTCAAGGGGAAATGGCAATTGGCTGCGCAACTGGTTAATAATGGCTGCTCTCAACCCATTAACAGGGCGACAACGCAGCTATGTCTATTTTCAAAGGTCTGGGATGGCTCTTTCGCAGCCTCTGGCGCCTGCTCAACTTTACCCGCTTGATGCTGGTCAACCTGCTGTTTCTTCTCGTCGTGCTGGTCATCGTCTTCAGCGTCAGCCAGAGCGAGACCCCAAGCACCCCCATCGAGGGGGCGCTCACCCTCAATCTCTCCGGTGTGCTGGTAGAACAGCGCACCCAGACCGATCCCACGGTGCAACTGCTCAGGCAGATGGACAAGGGGGACGAGCAGCCAAGCGAAATCGTCCTCTCCGATCTGCTGTGGGCCATCAAGAGCGCGGGGAATGACGATCGCATCAAGGCGCTGGTGATCAAGCCCCAGGGTCTGCAAGGGGCCAGCCTCTCCAAACTGCAGGAGGTGACGGCCGCCATCGACGCCTTCAAGGAGAGCGGCAAGCCGGTCATCGCCATGGCGGACTACTACAGCCAGGGGGCCTATCTGCTCGCCGCCCACGCCGACCACGTGCTGCTCAACCAGAGTGGTGCCGTGCTGATCGAGGGGCTGGGTGTCTACCAGACCTACTTCAAGTCGGCACTGGAGAAGCTCAACATCACCCCACACGTCTTCAAGGTCGGCACCTACAAGTCCTTCGTCGAGCCCTACACCCGGGACGAGATGTCCCCCGAGAGCAAGGAGGCGAACCAGCGCTGGCTGGATCAGCTGTGGCAATCCTATGTGGCCGACGTGGCGGAGCAGCGGGAGATCGAACCGGATGCCGTCGCACCGAACAAGGATCACTTCCTCGAACTGCTGCGCAAGGCCGGTGGCAATGCGGCCAGCTACGCCCTCGACAACGGTCTGGTGGATCAGCTCGCCACCCGCGACGAAATGACCCAGGCGGTGATCAAGGAAGTGGGCGAGGCCGATGATCACGGCTGGAAGGGCGTGGGCCTGAAAGAGTATCTGGCCGCCATCCCGGAGCAGTACCCCCAGAGCGGCAAGGATGAGGTAGGCCTCATCACTGCCAGCGGCGCCATCATGGATGGCGTCCAGCCTGCCGGCACCATCGGCGGCGACAGCCTTGCCGATCTGCTGGCCGAGGCCCGCCGTGACGATCAGGTGAAAGCCGTGGTGCTGCGAGTGGACAGCCCCGGCGGCAGCGCCTTTGCGGCCGAGCAGATCCGCGCCGAATTGCTGGCCCTGAAACAGGCGGGCAAGCCGGTGGTCATCTCCATGGGCAGCTACGCCGCCTCCGGTGGCTACTGGATCTCCGCCGATGCGGACAAGATCTTCGCCTCCCCCACCACCCTCACCGGTTCCATCGGGGTGTTCGGCATGTTCGCCACCATCGACAAGGCGCTCTCCCAGTACGGGGTACACACCGACGGCGTCGGCACCACCGACTTCGTGGGGGTCGGGCTGACCCGTGCCCTGCCGGATCACGTGGGTGAAGCCATTCAACTGAGCGTGGAAGACACCTATCAGCGCTTTGTCGGCCTGGTGGGCAAGGGCCGCGGCCTTAGCCCGGAAGAGGCGGAAAAAGCCGCCGAAGGCCGGGTCTGGACCGGGCAGGATGCCAAGGCACTGGGGCTGGTGGACGAGTTCGGCAATCTGGATGACGCCCTCAAGGCGGCCGCCGATCTCGCCAACCTCAAGAGTTGGCAGGTCACCCCCATCGCACCGGAAGAGTCGGCCAGGGACAAGTTCCTGCGCGAGCTGTTTGACAGCAGTGCCCGCATCCTGGCCCCGCACCTGCAAAGCTGGCTGCCCGCCGGGCTTGGCAAGACGCTGCTGGAGATGAACCGCACTCTGGACCCGCTGACCCGCTTCAACGATCCCCAGGGCACCTACGCCTTCTGCCCGGTCTGTCTCCCCTGACGCCGGGGACAGCCATAAAAAAACCGCCGACAGGCGGTTTTTTTATGGGGCAAGCGGCCTTGTCAGGTCAGCAAGCCGGACGCTTGCCAGCGGTGCAACTCTGCCAGCACCCGGGTCTCTCGCGCCGTCCACTGGGGACAGGGACCCGCCAGCTGGGTCTTGTTGGTTTGCAGTGCCTCGGCCAGGGGGAACCAGCCCGGCGTGAAGCCGAGGCGGATCTCGTAGGGCTGGGGGCGCGGTGCACTCCAGTCCTCCCCGACCCGGCAGAGGTAATAGGACGATCGAATGCAGTAGGCATCGTAATCCGGCTCGCGCGCGGCACGATACTCCCGGGTCTCTCCCAGCAGGGGGCCCACGGCCACCAGCTCGGCGCCACACTCTTCCCGCAGCTCCCGGGCCAGGGCCGCATCGTGCGCCTCCCCGTGCTCGATGCCGCCACCGGGGAACATGAGATCCCCGTTGACGCGGGAGTGCACCAGCAGCAGTCGATCACCACGCATCACCACGGCCCTCACCGTGGCCCGTTCAAGCACCCTGTCCTCGCCGCGGATCTGGCCGTGGACGAGACGGATATCGAAGGGATGGGCCCACTCCCGGGCTTCTGACAGGGTCGGATTCATGGTGTGCGGTAGCTCCCCTGCCTGAGTGCGTCGACGATGGTGGCCGCCTGGTCGTCCAGCGTCTCCTGCTCCTCCTTGCCGATGGCATGGTAAATGCCGAGCCGGGTGGCGGAGACCTCGGGGCTCTCCTGGAATGACTCGCTCACCTTGCCCCACAGATAGGCCTGATCAAATCGCTTCTGCCCCATGTAGAGGGTGCTGAGGGCGGTGAGGATCCGGCTGTTGACCTTGTCCCCCTCCCGATAGAGGGAGAGCGCATGGTGCATCAGCCTGATGGCCTTCTCGGGCTCGCTCTTGGCATAAATGCCGCCGAGCGCCAGTTGCAGCTCGGGCTCCTCGAGGCTCGGCGTCCCCTCCTGCGCGAGGAAGCTGGCGCGGGCCTCGGGACTGGTGTTGTTGGTCCAGTGCCAGAGCAGCAGGTAGGGATCCTGGGAACCCCGGGTCTGCGCATCCAGTTGCTCCAGTTGACGGCCGGCGGCCAGCATCCCTTCCACTCTGGGGCTCTTCTGCTCCCTGGCCCGCTTGTACTCGATGTTGGTGGAGTGCTCGGCGCACTGCAGATAACGCTCCAGGCCGCGCATCAGATCGTACTTGCGCCTGTCCGTCCCCTCTTCCTGGAGATAGTAACGACCGCGAATGACGTCGCTGCGCTCATAGCGACACCAGCCGTCGTCCACCAGGTCCGCGCACAGGGCGGGATATTGGGAGCAGATGTTGTGGATCCTGTCGTCGTCGCAGGCCGTCAACGTCAGGCAACAAGCGAGGGAAAGCAGTAACGGACGCTGTGAGAATAGGGTCATGGTTCACATCTGGTTGATAACAATCGCAACCCGCACCGGCCACCGCCAACTAGCAAACAGGCTACATATCCATTACAATGCGCGCGCCGTATAAGGCCGCGATTGCAGAATAATATAACGAAACCATCAGCCCTACACTGATCTGCCTTCGACGAATTTCAATTTGCCCAGGCAACTTGCTTCAACAACGTGAAATAAAAGGATCTGGTTAATGACCCACGAGCACTACTTGCAGGCGTGGCAGGAGAGCCAGGAGCTCGCCGAAGCCATGCAACCCTTGATAGGTCGCCTCTACCGACAGCAAGGGATAGAGATCACCCTCTACGGACGCCCGCTGCAAAACGCCTCCACCATCGATATCCTCAAGGCCCACCGGGTCGTTCGCCGCCACCAGGGCACCCCGCTGCCCATCCAGCAAAGCTTCCCTCTCCTGCGCGCCATCGTCGCCCTGAACCCCACCGCCGCCGAAGTCGATCTCGGCAAACTGGCCGTGGGCTACTGGCAGGATCACCAGGATGAAGCCGGCATCGAGGACTATCTGCGCGCCAAGCTGGCACCGGCCCTGAACCGCAGTGCCGTGCCCGCCCCGACCGACGTGGTGCTCTACGGCTTCGGTCGCATCGGCCGCCTGCTGGCCCGTCTGCTCATCGAGCGCACCGGCGCCGCCAACTCCCTGCGCCTGCGCGCCATCGTGGTGCGCGGCGGTCGCAACGGGGATCTGGAGAAGCGTGCCAGCCTGTTGCGCCGCGATTCGGTGCACGGCCCCTTCAACGGCTCCATCGAGGTGGATGCAGAACGCAGCGCTATCATCGCCAATGGCACCTTCATCCAGGTGATCTACGCCAACAGCCCGGCCGACATCGACTACACCGCCTATGGCATCGACAATGCGCTGATCGTTGACAACACCGGGGTCTGGCGTGACGAAGTGGGGCTGTCCGAGCACCTCAAGGCCCGCGGCGCCGCCCGGGTGCTGCTGACCGCCCCCGGCAAGGGGGAGATGAAGAACGTGGTGTTCGGGGTCAACCACGAGGTGATAGGCCCGGATGACAAGATAGTCTCCGCCGCCTCCTGCACCACCAACGCCATCACCCCGGTGCTCAAGGTGATGCAGGACAAGTACGGCATCCGCCACGGCCACGTGGAGACGGTCCACTCCTATACCAACGATCAGAACCTCATCGACAACTATCACAAAGGCGAGCGCCGCGGTCGCAGCGCAGCCCTCAACATGGTGATGACCAGCACCGGCGCCGCCAAGGCGGTGGCCAAGGCGCTGCCGGAGCTCAAGGGCAAGTTGACCGGCAACGCCATCCGGGTGCCCACACCCAACGTGTCCCTGGCCATCATCAACCTGTCGCTGGAACAGACCACCGATCGGGAGAGCCTCAACGCCTATCTGCAGCAGATGGCACTGAGCTCGGCCCTGCATCGCCAGATCGACTTCAGTGCCAGCACCGAGCTGGTCTCCTCCGACATGGTGGGCTCCCGTTTTGCGGGCATCGTCGACTCCCAGGCCACCATCGCCGAGGGGGATCACTGCGTGCTCTACGTGTGGTATGACAACGAGTTCGGGTACAGTTGTCAGGTAGTACGGGTGATGGAGCAGATGGCTGGCGTAGTCCGCCAGGATCTACCGGTATAGTCCGACAGGATCTGCCCGCCGGAACCCGTGTTCATGGCTCAATTTTCAAGGAGAGGCCGGATGTCGTCTCAGCAAGTGACGTTTCAACAAGCGATAGCGCAGATGCCCAAAGAGGTGTACGAGCGGCTCAAGACTGCGGTCGAGCTCGGCAAATGGCCGGATGGCAAGCCCCTCACCGAGGAGCAGAAGGCCACTTCCCTGCAGGCCGTGATGGCCTGGCAGGCGATGCACCTTGAGAACCCCGAGCACATGAACATCGGCCGTGACGGCGAGATCGTGATGAAGAGCAAGAGCGAGCTCAAGCGCCAGTATCGCGATGAGGAAGAGATAGTACGGGTAGACCTTAGCCACTGAGGCAGGCCGCACGTCACCTATCGCGGTAACGAAACGAAAGAGGGGAGCCATTATGGCTCCCCTCTTTTTTTCCTCTCTATGCAGGATGACTCATCCCCGGCCCTTCTCCCACCAGGGGAGAAGGGAGCTGGCACGCACCTGCGAGCAGTCAGCGGGCCACCTGCCGGCGATCTTCATGGCAAACCTCGCCACCTCGATCTATCCCCTCTCCCGCTGGGAGAGGGTTAGGGTGGGAGGGAAAGTCAGGGGGTCAGTTCACCCCGCAGGGACTGCTGCATCAGCTCGCGGATGCGCGGCGCCGGCAGATCCTGGCTCAGCAGGAAGTGCAGCTTGGTGAGCGCCGCCTCGGCGGTCATGTCAAAGCCCGAGATGACTCCCGCACGGGAGAGGGCGTTGCCGGTGGCATAACCCCCCATGTTGACCTTGCCGTGCAGGCACTGGCTCAGGTTGACGATGATGACGCCCCGGGCAGATGCCTCGGAGAGCAGCGCCAGCATGGCCGGGTTCTGGGGCGCATTGCCCACCCCGAAGGAGAGCAGGATCAGCGCACGCACCGGCTGTTGCAGGATGTTCGCTATCACCTCCGCCGATATCCCCGGGTAGAGGGTCACCACCCCGATGGGCTGGGGGGTGATGTCGTGCAGCACCAGGGGGCGATCGCACGGCACGCCCAGCTCACCTGCCTCCAGGGAGATGGCGATACCGGCATTGAGCAGGGGCGGGTAGTTGGGCGAGTCGAAGGCGTGGAAGCCGTCGGCATGCACCTTCTTGCTGCGGTTGCCACGATAGAGCTGGTTGTTGAAGAAGAGCGTCACCTCGTGGATCGGGTAGTTGGCCGCGATATAGAGGGCGTTGAGCAGGTTCTGCTGACCGTCCGAGCGCAGCTCGGCCAGGGGGATCTGGGAGCCGGTGATGATGACCGGCTTGTGCAGATCTTCGAGCATGAAGGAGAGCGCAGACGCGGTGAACGACATGGTGTCGGTGCCGTGCAGAATGACGAAACCGTCGTACTTGTCGTAGTTGCCCTTGATATCCTCGGCGATGCGCTGCCAGTCTGCCGGCGTCATGTCGGAAGAGTCGATGAGGGGGGCATATTCGTGGATATGGTAATCGGGCATTTCCGGTCGATGGAACTCGGGCATCCGTGCCAGACAGTCCTCCATGAAGCCCGCCATCGGTACATAACCGTGGTCGGAACGCTGCATCCCTATGGTGCCGCCTGTGTAGGCAATGTAGATGGACTTCTTCACACCCTCTCCTCTCTCTGGACTGGAAACCGGCAAATCAAACAGGGCTCAACCGATACAGCTCCCCGTCCTTCAGATGGTGCGGGCGGGCTCAATATCGGTCATCAACAGACCTCTTGAGGGTCTGTGTCCTCCCGTGGGGGCGGAACCGGGCGAATTATAAAGAGCGCCGCTGCAAATGACAGCCGCAGCAGCATTGTTGCGATCCGGAGCACACTCGGCGAGGCAGTTTTAAATGCCATGTTAACACCATGTTTTAATCATTAATGTGACATATGTGGATGCGCTTGGTGTTTTTTGCTAGTATCCGGCGGATTTTTCACAAATCTCATCTGGACGCCCGACGAACACGGGCTCGTGTCGACCCCCTCTTTTGCAGAGGGACGGGGCTGCGGCCCCTCTGTCACTGGCGCGTTCGCCACTCTGTTTCATCCCGGCTGGATCCGTGAGTCTTTCTCGCCAAAGACACAGCCGATCAACATGGGAGCACTGAATGCTACAACTTGATGCCTACGCCACCCTGGTCGCCGCGACCCTGGTGCTGCTGCTTGGCCGCCTGCTGGTCAACAAGATAGGACCCCTGCGCACTTTCAACATCCCCAAACCCGTGGCCGGTGGCCTGGTGGTTGCCCTGGTGCTGCTGGTGCTGCGTTCCACCCTGCAGATCGAACTGCAATTTGATACCAGCCTGCAGACGGCCCTGATGCTGACCTTCTTTGCCTCCATCGGCCTCTCCGCCGATCTGGGCAGCCTCAAGCGCGGCGGCAAGGCGGTGGCCACCTTCCTGCTGGTGGTCACCGGCCTGCTGCTGGTGCAGAACAGCCTGGGGGTGGGTCTGGCCACCCTGCTGGGGCTGGATCCCCACATGGGGCTGCTGGCCGGCTCCATCACCCTCTCCGGCGGCCACGGCACCGGGGCGGCCTGGGGCTCCATCTTCACCGAGAAGTACGGCGTGCAATCCGCCGCCGAGCTGGCGATAGCCTGTGCCACCTTCGGCCTGGTGCTGGGGGGCCTCATCGGCGGCCCGGTGGCCCGTTATCTGGTGAAGAAGGTGCAGGTGCCCGGTGAGGAGCACAACCGTGACGGCGCCCCCCAGGGCTTCGAAATGCCGGACATGGAGCGCCCGCTCACCACCTTCAGCCTGATCGAGACCCTGGCACTCATCGCCATCAGCCTGAAAGGGGGCGAAATGCTGGCCCTCTATCTCAAGGGCGGCGTCTTCGAGTTGCCGATCTTCGTCTGCGTGCTCTTTGTCGGCGTGCTGCTGCGCAACCTGCTCACCCTGCTCAACTGGCACGAAGTGAGCGACCGCGAGGTCTCCCTGCTCGGCAACGTCAGCCTGTCGCTCTTCCTCGCCATGGCGCTGATGAGCCTCAAGCTGTGGGAGCTGGCAAGCCTGGCCCTGCCCATCTTCATCCTGCTGGCCGTGCAGACGGTGGCGATGGCGCTCTACGCCATCTTCGTCACCTTCCGGGTCATGGGGCGCAACTATGATGCGGCCGTGCTGGCGGCGGGTCACTGCGGCTTCGGCCTCGGCGCCACCCCCACGGCCATTGCCAACATGCAGGCCATCACCCAGCGCTTCGGCCCCTCCCACCTGGCCTTCCTGGTGGTGCCCATGGTCGGTGCCTTCTTCATCGACGTCATCAACGCCGTGGTGATCAAGCTGTTCCTGGCCCTGCCCTTCCTGTGATCCCGGACGCAGGCCCCGTATGACAGAGCCCACCTTGCGGTGGGCTCTTTGCTTGCTGGCCCCTGGACGCTGCCCCGACCCTCACCAAGGGGCCGACTGCAGGCAACAAAAAGCCCCGCACCAAGGTGCGCAATGCTGATCAGTTAAGGATCCATTGACCGATCCTTCTGCTGTAGGACAATCCGGAACCAATCACTGGTTCCG